>CALIWM010000384.1:0-9202 GCA_938046645.1 uncultured Gemella sp.
TCGACTAGGGGACTTACCATAAAGTAAATCATACCGAATAAGAATGTAATTAATCCAAGTACTATTTATTCATTAGTAAATCCGTAACTCACCGCAAGAATTAATCCTATTCCTACAGATAATTTTAAAGTAATATCAATATTATATTTTTTTATTAAGTATGGACTTAAAAATATCCCACTAATAACCCTTGCGATATACAGCATTGAAAATATCGAACTAGCTTCTAAGACACTCAAGTTTTTTACTGATGTAAGATAAACCATCCAGAATGGTAAGAACGTCCCAGTTACTAAAAATTGTAAGAAGTAGTTAGTGGATAACCATGTTTTTGATGACATATTTTCCTCCTATGCAAAATACACTTGAACTAACACAACTAAACTATTCATAAGAATATGTGAAATAATCGGTGTAATTATACTTCTTGTGTGAATATATAGATAGCTAAATACGAATGACATACCTATATAAACAACCATAATTGGGGAAATACCATCATGAGGTAGTGCAAAGATAAAACCTGTGATTAACGCTGGAATAGTAAATCTAATCCAATCTTTACTTCCGATCATAGCGTCGTAGAAGTATCCGAATACAGCTTTTCTAAAGAATAATTCCTCCATAATCGGGCCAAGTACAGCAACATAAAGTATAAAGTATGGTTTCATTTTTATAATCTCAACGACATTACTTGTATTTTTACTTTTAGTTTCAAAATTAAAAAAGTTTGATAGGTATACTAACAAACCATTGATGAAAGCTTGTAATAACATCATTGAAATAAATCCGATAATACCAATAGCGATTACTGTAATAAGGTTATATGCACTCTTTTGTCTATCTATATCATTTTTATTTTTTATAGCTAGTATGCTAAGAATAAATGTAGCTGTTATAGATAAAAATAGAACAATGCTAACTCGATTATCAATGCTAATATTTCGAGGGAGTTGTAGTGGAAGTATAAATACTGCTAGTATATATATAAATCCACTAAGTAGTAAGTGGCTTACATTACCACGAGTAAATGAAATTCTCATAAACCCTCCTTAAATTATTTTATTACTATTTATTATAACATCTATAATTTATACATACAACAATTAGTGTTTAAAATAAGCGCTGTCACCAATAGTAAATATTATCAAAAATCACAGGAATTCTATGGAGTATAAGATTTTATTATACATATTTTCTTTAATATAAATTATAACGCTACATGTTTCCAGAATAATTTTTTCAATTTCTCTTGAAAGTTTTTCATATTAATGTTAGAATAAAAGAGTAATAAGCGAGCTGATGACGGTGAAAGTTCAGCAACAATATTGGCATTAAATACAATTTAATATTGATAAAGTTGAGTTTTTACTAATCAGGGTGGAACCGCGGAAATTATTTCGTCCCTAGATGTGCTACGGCATATCTAGGGTTTTTTATATTTTAATAATTAGGAGGAAACAAACTATGGAGAAAATTTTATCTCTTGCAAAAAATAGAGGATTCGTATTTCAAGGATCTGAAATCTATGGTGGATTAGCTAATACTTGGGATTACGGTCCATTAGGAATTGAATTAAAAAATAACGTAAAAAAAGCATGGTGGAAAAAATTCATTCAAGAATCACCATATAACGTAGGGTTAGATGCTGCTATCTTCATGAACCCACGTACATGGGAAGCTTCAGGACACGTAGGTAACTTCAGTGACCCTATGATGGATTGTAAAGTATGTAAATCACGTCTTCGTGCTGACAAACTTATCGAAGAATACTACTTCAATGAAAAAAATGAAGATGTAGTAGTTGATGGTCTTCCATTCGAAGAATTAGAAGCTATTATTGATCGTGAAAATATTAAATGTCCAGAATGTGGTAGTCATGACTACACTAACATTCGTCAATTTAACCTTATGTTCAAAACTAACCAAGGTGTAGTAGAAAACTCTACGAGCCAAATTTACCTACGTCCAGAAACTGCGCAAGGTATCTTCGTTAACTTCAAAAATGTTCAACGTAGTATGCGTAAAAAATTACCATTCGGTATTGGACAAATTGGTAAATCATTCCGTAACGAAATCACACCAGGGAACTTCATCTTCCGTACTCGTGAATTCGAGCAAATGGAATTAGAATTCTTCTGTGAACCAGGAACAGAATTAGATTGGCACAAAACTTGGAAAGATAACTGTGAAAAGTTCTTATTAGACTTAGGTATGACTAAAGAAAATATCCGTCTACGTGATCACGACGAAGAAGAATTATCACACTATTCTAATGCGACTACAGACATCGAGTTCAAATTCCCATTCGGTTGGGGAGAGCTTTGGGGTATCGCTTCAAGAACAGACTATGACTTAAAACAACATATGGAACACTCAGGTCAAGATTTAACTTACCAAGACCTAAGCACAAATGAAAAATTCATCCCATACTGTATCGAACCATCTGTAGGGGTTGACCGTGTTCTTCTAGCATTCTTATGTGACGCATACAACGAAGAAGAAGTTGGGGAAAATGATACTCGTACAGTTCTTAAATTCCACCCAGCATTAGCTCCATACAAAGCGGCTATCTTACCACTTTCTAAAAAATTAAGTGATAAAGCTGTTCAAGTATATCAACAACTAGCTTCAGACTTTATGGTTGATTTCGATGAAACTGGATCAATCGGTAAGAGATATAGAAGACAAGATGAAGTTGGTACTCCATTCTGTATCACTTATGACTTCGAATCTGAAAATGATGGAATGGTAACAGTTCGTGATAGAGACACTATGGAACAAACTCGTATTCCAATCGCTGAATTAAAACAATATATCGAAGAAAAAATTAAATTCTAGTAAATGAACACTCAGGACATTAGTTCTGGGTGTTTTTTTATAATTTTAAGAGATATTTAGATGAATTTAATTAAATGTCTGTATTTTCTTATGTAAATAATAGATATAAATAAGTATATAGGAAGAAAAGTTCATAAAATCTTTAATTTTGTTTATAAAAAATAAAAAATATTCGATTTTTTCTTTAGATACTACTTGATAAATATTTAAACAAGTAGTATAATTTGAAGGGTAGACGTACGATAAAAATATTTTATGTAAATAATTTATTAAAAAACGTACTTTTGAAATAAAAAAGGAGCTTAAAGTATGAAAATTGCGGTGATTATGGGTTCGAAGTCGGATTATACGACGATGGAAGAAACTTGTAAGTTGTTAGAAGAATTTGAAATTCCTTTTGATAAAAAAGTAGTAAGTGCACATAGAACACCTGATCTTTTAGTAGAATTCTCAAAAAATGCTAAGAGTAACGGTTATTCTCTTATAATAGCGGCGGCGGGAGGAGCGGCACATCTTCCGGGTATGGTTGCTTCTATGACGACATTACCGGTTATTGGTGTTCCGATTAAATCAAGCGTTCTTAGTGGAGTTGATTCATTGTATTCGATAGTTCAGATGCCAGCTGGTGTGCCAGTCTTAACTATGGCAATAGGTGTAGCTGGAGCAAAAAATGCGGCTATTAGTGCCTTATCAATACTAGGAATTACTAATGAGAAGTATGCTGATAAGTACGAACGATTCAAAAAAGAACAAGAGAGAATAGTATTGGAAGAGATGAAACTATGATTAAAACGATATTACCAGGAAAAACTATTGGAATAATCGGTGGTGGTCAACTAGGAAGAATGCTCGCAATGAGTGCCAAGGAGATGGGCTATAAAATTGCTGTTCTAGATCCTAGCGATAGCTGTTGTGCAAAAATTTTCAGCGATGTATTTATTCAAGCGGAGTTCGATAATTTCGCAAGTGTTGAAAAGTTATGTTCAGCTTGTGATGTTATTACATTTGAATTTGAGAATATAGATGCCGCTTCTTTAGAAAAACTAGAGAAAAAGTATAACATAGTCCAAAGTGCAGAAGTGTTAAGAACTACCCAACATAGATATTATGAAAAAGAATTTGCTAGAAAACTAGATATTCCAACAGTAGACTATATATATGTTGAAGAAGATACAAATGTAGAAATAACTAAGCCATATTTAATGAAAACTGTTCGTTTTGGTTATGATGGAAAAGGTCAGAAAAAAATAAGCTCTAGTGAAGAAGTAGAACCATATACACTACTAGAAGAGTTCGTTAAACTTGATAAAGAAATTTCGGTAGTAGCGGTTAAAGATAAAGATGAGATTAATATCGTCGCAGTAGTAGAAAATGAACATAGAAATAATATTTTGTATCGTTCGAAAGTTCCTACTACAGCAACTAAAGAACAAGAATCTCTTGCGATTGAGTACACGAAAAGAATTCTTAGTAATTTTGACTATTACGGAGTACTTACAGTTGAATTCTTTATAAGTGAAGGTAAGGTCATTTTTAATGAAATAGCACCACGAGTTCACAATTCAGGACATATAACGATGCAGAGTGCAACTAAGAGTCAATTTAGAGCTCATATTGAAGCTATATGTGGCTTGAAAGTTGGTAAGATAGATAATAAAGAAACTACCCTTTATAATATCCTAGGTCAAGACTTAGAGTATTTTATAGATGTATATAAAAACAATGGTGGATACTTACACTTATATGAAAAAGAACCACGCCAAGATAGAAAAATAGGACATATTAATTTTTACGGTGATGTAATTTTAGGGGGAAAACATGACTAATAAACGAATTTTTGTAAAGAAACGTAATGGATACAACAAGGAAGAATTACAATTACGAGATAACTTGAACTTAGAGTTTAATCTAGGTCTTGACTCTGTAGAATTGTATGTAATTTATGATGTCTTTAATATTGATGAAGAAACTTATGAACTAGCTAAAACTTCTGTGTTTTCTGAGATTGTTGTCGATGAAGTGTTTGAAGATATTGAGCTTAACGATGGGAAGTACTTTGCTTATGAAGTCCTACCTGCTCAATATGATCAAAGAGCTGACAGCGCAAAAGAAAGCATAAGATTGCTTAACTCGAAAAGTAAAGCAACTGTACGAAGTGGTAAGCTAGTTCTTTTTAATAAGAAATTAACAGATGAACAATTAGAACTTGTTGAAAGTTATTTAGTGAATCCTATAGAAGCTCGTAAAAAAGATTTATCAATTCTTGACTTTACATTAGATTCTACTCCAAAACCACTAAAAGATTTAGCTGGATTTTTAGAGTTTGATAAAGATGCGTTACTTGGTCTTAAAAAAGAATTTTCTCTAGCAATGAATATTGAAGACTTAGTATTTATCCAAGATTACTTCAAAAAAGAAGGTCGTGTACCAACTGAAACTGAAATCTATGTATTAGACTGTTACTGGAGTGACCACTGCCGACACACTACATTTGAAACGGTATTAGATGAAGTTAAAATTGAGTCAGAACTTTTCCAAAAAGAGATGCAAGATGCATTTGATTATTACTTAAACATCCGTAGTGAACTTGATCGTAATAATAAACCTATCACGCTTATGGATATGGCGAGTATTATCGGTAAATACCATGTAAAAGTCTTAAAAGATGAAAATATTGAAGTAAGTGAAGAAATTAATGCATGTTCATTCTTTACTACTATAGAAAATAATGGTGAAAAAGAACGTTGGTTAATCCAATTCAAAAATGAAACTCATAACCACCCAAGTGAAATCGAACCATTTGGAGGAGCGAGTACTTGTATAGGGGGAGCTATTAGAGATCCGCTATCAGGACGCAGTTACGTATATCAAGCTATGCGTATTTCAGGAAGCGGTAATGTACTTCAAAAACGTGAAGATACTTTAAAACACAAACTTCCTCAAGTAGATATAGCTAAAGGAACTGCACACGGTAACTCATCATACGGTAACCAAATTGGACTTGCGACTACTTTTGTTCGTGAATTATATGATGATAGTTATGTAGCTAAACATATGGAAGTTGGTGCTGTAGTTGGAGCTGTTAAAGACGGAGATTATAAACGTGAAACTCTTGTCGATGGTGATATTGTTGTAATGATAGGTGGTAGAACTGGTCGTGATGGTATTCAAGGTGCGAGTGGTTCCAGTGTAGAACATACTAACGATTCATTAAATACAATGTCTAGCCAAGTTCAAAAAGGTAATGCTCCTGAAGAACGTAAGTTACAACGTTTATTTAGAAAACCAGAAGTTACAAGACTTGTTAAAAAATGTAATGACTTCGGTGCTGGTGGTGTTTGTGTAGCTATCGGTGAACTTTCTGATGGTATTGAAATTCATTTAGAAAAAGTTCTTACTAAATATCAAGGATTGAATGCTACAGAACTTGCTACAAGTGAATCTCAAGAACGTATGGCAGTAGCTATTGATAAGAAAGATTATGATGCGTTTGTTCGTGAATGTGAGAAAGAAAATATTGAATACGCTCATGTTGCTAATGTGACGAATAGACGCAGATTAGAGATGTATTATAATGATGAGAAAGTTGTTGATATGAGTGCTGATTTCTTAGAAACAAGTGGTGTTCGTCAAAAATCATCAGTTACAATGAAAGATAACACTGCAGCTAATCCATTCTTAAATAAAGAAGTAACTCGTGAAAATATCTTAAGCGAATTAGGTGAGTTAAATGTAACTTGTCAAAAAGGTCTAGCACAAAAATTCGACTCTTCAATTGGTGTTACTACAGTGCTTATGCCTTTTGCTGGTAAACATAAACTTACACCAGTTCAAGCAAGTGTACAAGCCTTACCAACATTACATACAACAAGTGATACTGCAACAATCTTGACTTATGGATTTATTCCAAAAATTTCATATTACTCACCATTCCTATCATCTATTTATGCGGTGTTAGAATCAGTAGCTAAAGTTTACGCAGTAGGTGGAAATAAAGACAACTTATACTTCTCATTCCAAGAATACTTCGAAAAATTAGGTACTGATAGTACTAAATGGGGTAAAGTTACTCAAAGTTTACTAGGAAGTATATATGCTCAAAAAGAAATTGGTAGACCAAGTATCGGTGGTAAGGATAGTATGTCAGGTACTTTCAATGACTTAAATGTAGTTGAGACATTAATTTCATTTGCTTGTACACCTGTAAAAATAGCTGATGTAATAACTCCTGAACTGAAAAAAGTTGGAAATAAATTGTACTATGTTCCTGTAGAAAAAGATGAAAAAGGATATCCAGATATTAAGAAAACTTTAGAAAATTATGAACTTGTTCATAAATATATTAAAGAAGGTAAGATAGTATCTGCATATGTACAAGAAGAAGGAAGTATTGCCGCTTCATTAGTAAAAATGTCACTTGGTAATGATCTAGGTTTTGAAGTTGAAAAAGAAAACATTCTTAACTTTGATCCAGCGTCTCTTGTAGTAGAAGCAACGGTAGAACTACCGTTTGAAAAATTAGGAAAAGTTAGTGAAAGAATTATAATTAACAACGAAGTGTTTATGCATAAAGATATTTACGAAGCATACACAAAAACACTAAATAAAGTTTATCCATTATATCAAAATGAAGATAAAGGTAATGTTGAAAATCTTCATACAGAATATAAAGAGAAAAAGTATTATCCAGAATATGTAGAAGATGTAAAAGTAGTTATTCCAGTATTCCCTGGTACAAACTGTGAATATGATAGTGAAAAAGCCTTCTTAGAAGCGGGAGCTACACCAATAACAGTAGTTATTAGAAATACACGTGAAAATGATATTGAACAATCGATAGAAGAGTTCACAAAAGCTATCGAAGAATCTCATATAATTATGTTCCCTGGTGGATTCTCGAGTGGGGATGAACCAGATGGAAGTGCTAAATACATTGTAAACTTCTTAAAAAATGAAAAAGTTAAAGATGCGATTCATAAACACCTTGCTCAGAAAAAATTAATCTTAGGTGTGTGTAATGGATTCCAAGCATTGCTTAAATCAGGATTACTACCTTACGGAGAGGTTAGAGAGTTGGCAGAAGATGACCTAACACTATACAGAAATGATAGTTATGAACATATTTCAACTACAGCCTTTACTCGCGTAGCTAATACAAACTCGCCTTGGTTACAAGATTTTAATATCGGAGAACAACACGAAGTAGTATTCAGTCATGGTGAAGGTAAAGTAGTAGGACTTAATATTAACAAATTTAAACATCTTGTTGCTTTCCAATATAGTGATTTCGATGGTAATGCCACATTAAATGGTCGTTTCAATCCAAACGGATCAGTTTTAGCTACTGAAGGATTAGTTAGCGAAGATGGACTTATCCTAGGAAAAATGGGGCACAGTGAGAGATACGGAGCTACATTGTATAAAACAAATACAATAAAAGTAAAACAAGATATTTTCAAAAACGGTGTGAATTACTTCAAAGGGGGAAGAAAATAATGAAACTTTTATACGAAGGAAAAGCTAAACAACTGTTCGAATGTGAAAACAATGATGAAATATATGTACATTATAAAAATAGTGCTACTGCATTTAATGGTGTGAAAAAAGAAGAATTTGAAGGAAAAGGAGTATTCAATAATACAATTACTTCATTAATCTTCGAATACTTAGAAAAACAAGGTGTAAAGACACATTTTATTAGAAAGGTTAATGAAACAGATCAGATTTGTAAGCACGTTACTATTATTCCTTTAGAAGTAATTGTGCGTAATATAGTAGCTGGTTCTATGGCGAAAAAATATGGACTTGAAGAAGGAAAAAAATTAAAAAAACCAGTTTTTGAGCTAAGTTATAAAAATGATGAACTAAATGATCCATTAATCAATAATGATCATGCAGTGGCATTAGAAATCGTTACAGAAGAAGAATTAGAAAATATCAGAACTCAAGCTTTAAAAATCAACGAACTATTACAAAAATTGTACTTAGATGCAAACTTAGTACTTGTTGATTTCAAGATTGAATTCGGAAAAACTAAAGATGGTGAAATAATTTTAGCTGATGAGATTTCTCCAGATACATGTCGTCTTTGGGATAAAGATACAAATGAAAAATTAGATAAAGATAGATTTAGAAGAGATTTGGGTTCTGTAATGGAAGCTTATGAAGAAGTTTTAAGGAGATTAAAAAATGCGTAGTCTTAATGAAGAATGTGGAGTATTTGGTATTTGGGGACATCCTGAAGCTAGTAATGTGACGTACTTCGGTTTACATAGTTTACAACATAGAGGGCAAGAAGGAGCTGGAATAGTTTCTAAAGAAGGTACTAAATTAAGAGGGCATCGTGACCTTGGATTAGTAT
>CALIWM010000385.1:0-3235 GCA_938046645.1 uncultured Gemella sp.
ATAAAGGAATATTTACCAAAATTGTACCAACAGAAACAGGTAGTCCAATAGCATATAATAGTAACAGAGCTATCCCTGTTCCCCCACCTTCTGCAAGTTTGTTTGGAACATTAAAATGCATAATAGCAAAAGAATAAATTGCACATCCAAAAGAAATAATAAATAACTCTTTAATAATCTTTGTGAAATTTAAATTTTTAAAATTCTTTCCCATAGTACGCCTCCCAAAATTCAATTGTATCTTAATTATAACAGTTTATTAGGTGATAAACAACACCGTACTTATATAAATTTTCTAACTTTAATTATTATAAATTTTATATTTTCTTAGACATTATTACAAATTTGTACTATAATTATAATATCAATATTGGAGGTTGACTTTTAAAATGAATAAAAACTTCATACCAAATTATCTTACCTTATGTAATATATTTTGTGGTTTCATGTCAATTTTGACTACGTCACATGGGTATTTCATCTGGGGAACTGTCTTTATTATATTAGCCATGCTTGCAGATAGATACGATGGTATCGTTGCAAGAAAACTTGGTGTTGTTTCTGAAATTGGTCACGACTTAGATTCATTATGTGATGTAGTAAGTTTTGGAGTAGCACCTGCTATGCTTGTTTTTGAAATCTTTATTACAAACGATAAACCATCAACTCTATTAATGGTAATCGTCGCTATTCTTTGTGGAATTTATGTGTGCTGTGGTGCTTATCGTTTAGCAAGATTTAATGTAACAAAAATGAAAAATGGATATTATCAAGGTGTGCCTATTACAACATGTGGGACAGTCCTTGC
The DNA here is from genome assembly GCA_938046645.1 of uncultured Gemella sp. GTDB lineage: Bacteria > Bacillota > Bacilli > Staphylococcales > Gemellaceae > Gemella. The sequence continues at coordinate 809 of CALIWM010000385.1, forward strand.
AGTACTTGCTCCGATAAAATTACCAAGTATAGCAATACTAATACTGTTAGTATTATGCTCTTACTTAATGGTAAGTAATTTGAAAATAAAAAAAATATAGAAAAAATGTTCAGATCTTAATCTGGACATTCTTTTTTTTATTCAAATATTTATTAATTACATATTCAAGCTTTATTCACACTAAGCAACTGACTATAACCTTGATCAAATCCGTTGAATTTTCCCAAGCCATTGAGTGCCCTGCATTTTTTATCGTCTTTACATTTACATTGTGTTTAGGTAATTCTTCCAAGTCATTACTCGGAAGGCTATTTTCTCCAAATATAAAAAATTTCGGGATATCAAACTCATATAACATACTTCTCCATGATATTTCTTTCTGTAATACTGCATCACGAGAAATTTGATAAACTGCTTTAGGCAACCAATTTTTCAATGTTGCAGCCCACATTGTATTCATTCCACTTTCACAATATTTTATTAGTGTCTTAATACTTTTTTCGTAATTATCTTCCGTATACTGTGCTATCGCCCAACTAATCTGACCTTTTGTAGAGGGATCTAAGTTTGGTTCTGTTAAAATCAATCTCTCAATTCTATCTTTACACCTTGCACACAACTCAATAGCAATAGCACCACCTAAACTATGACCAAATAAGATAACTTTATTCAAACCTAAATCTTCCAAAAACTCCGCTAGATATTTCGCATGTTCTTTAACCTCATATGAAAAATCTAGAGGTTTGTCACTATATCCAGCTCCTAATAAGTCTATAAGTACTCTCCTATGACCTTTAAATTCCTCACTATTAAAAATTTCTACATAATCAAATGATCCAGCACATCCTAACCCATGAATCACTACTATAGGTGTTCGACTTCCCCCAAAATCATTATACCTTATCTTGTATTTTTCATTCCTTATTGCGTATTCTCTCATTAAAACCTTACTCCATATAGTTACTTTACTTAATTATATCATCTCTTATTAGTATATTACTTTTTTTTTTTTAATTTTTGTTATATAATTTTATAAGTAATTTTGAATAGTAACAAACTAAAAAGGAGATTTCAAAATGATATTTACTGAAATTAGTAGTGAAGAACTTCAACAATTTCAAAAAGAAAATAACCACAGATATTATTTCTCTCAATCTGCAGAATATAATATTATGGCGAATAATAACAACTTAAAAACTGAAATTTTAGCCGTAAAAGAAAATAATAAAATACTAGCATACGGTATTTTCATTTATTTCCAATATAAAAAATATTTTTACAAAGTAACTGCACAATACGGACCAATTATGGATTACTCAAATTCTGAGTTAGTTAGTTTTTACTTTGAACAATTAAAAAAACACTATGCAAAAAATCTAAGAGTATTATGTGTACGTGTAAATCCATTTGTAAATGAAAAAATCTACAATGATGTTGAATTTGTAGAAGAAAACGAAGATGCAGTTAGAACAAATAGAATTCTAAATGACTTAAATTATCACGCTATGAATGAAGATTTATTTACAAATCCTACACTAGCTTCTCGTTGTGTATTCTCTAAAAAACTAGATGAAGATATTACTGAGAATAATTTATTAAAAAATATTTCACAAATTGCTCGTTATACTATTAATAGAACGATGAAAGAAGGAGTTCAAGTTCGTGAAATAGACATATTCAATGAAGAAGACGCTAAAATCTTCGATGAAATCAATCGTGATACTGAAGATAGAATTGATTTTGAAATCCGAGACAATACTTATTTCAAATCATTAAAAAATAATATAGGAGATAAGGCTCACTACCTTGTTTCATATATTGATTGTGATCAATTCGTTGAAACTACAACTAACACAATTGCAAATCTTGAAAAAGAGCGTGATGATTTAAAAGAAAAATTAGAACAAGGAAAAGTGAATGCTAAAAAAGCAACTAATCGTCTAAAAGAATTTGATGAAAATATTGCAATATGGTATAAAAAAATCGATAAAATAAAAGAACTTAAAGCAGAAAATGGAAATGTTATTAACCTTTCTTGTGCAACTTTTATTGAAACAGGTCAAGATTTAATCTACTTTACAAGTGGGGCAATGAGAAAATTCCACCGTTATGAAGGGCCATATGCAATCCTATTCCATATGATGAAATATGCGATTAACAATAACTTCAAATATTTCAACTTCTTTGGTACTTCAAAAGATTTTCATTCTGAAGATGCTACTGACTATGGTGTACTACAGTTCAAACGTAACTTCAATGGGAATATTGAGTACTTTATGGATAACTATGAAATTAGAAATGCTATTGGTAAAGTTTGGAAAATTTAATAAAAAAGGAATTGAGACAAATCTCAATTCCTTTTTTTCTTATTCTGACTTTTTAGCAGCTTTTTTTGTAACTTTTTTTGGTCTTTCTTTTTTCTGTGGT
>CALIWM010000386.1:0-4537 GCA_938046645.1 uncultured Gemella sp.
TAAATATAATCAATATACTAATTGCCTTTACACTATTTATTAAAAATGCTGGACTTGTTTTTGATAATATAACTATCATTATCAACATTAAAAACAAGATAGAAAACTCTAGAACACTATAAGCAATAAAGACATCTATTAAGTATAAAATTACAAAAAATATTTTCGCTCTTGGATCTAGATTATGAATAATTGTATTTAATGGAATATATTTACTTATTAATGAATTATTCATTTCCACTACTTCCTATCTTATTTTTTAAAGCATTAATTAATTCTTCATATTTCCTAGGAAATACATCCAATACTATATTATTTGCTTCTAATTTTCTGTAAAACTTCAATACTTCTGGTAATTCTAATGAATTCTCCTTGAGTACCTGTTCATTCAGGAAAAGGTCTTTCACCTTTCCTTCAAAACTAATTTCTCCATTTTTCAAGACGAAAACTTTATCCGCATATTCCAATACATAATCCATATTGTGAGTTACAAGTACTATCGTCATATCAAACTCTTCTTTAAGTCTTTTCACCATAGCCATGATTTCCTCACGACTCTGATAATCTAGAGCAACTGTAGGTTCATCTAATATTAGTACTTTAGGTTCTAAGGCAAGTACACCACATAAAGCAACTTTCCTCATCTCTCCTCCTGATAATTCAAAAGGAGATTTATCTAAGTAACTTTCGTCAAGTCCTACTAATTTTATTAATTCTTTTGCTTTCGAGATAGCTTTTTCTTCTTCAACTCCGTAATTTAAGGGCGCAAAGATAATATCTTTTAATACGCTTGTTTCAAATAATTGCTGTTCAGAAAACTGGAATAACACCGCAACATCTTGTCTTAATATTTTCAGTTTTTTAGCCAATTCTCTTCTTTCTTTTTTACTCTGTGGATTAGTAATCAATATATTATCTACTGCTACTTCTCCTTTTGTAGGTAATAGTAAGCCGTTAATATGCTCTATAAGGGTAGACTTTCCACTACCCGTCTTACCTACTATTACTGTATAACTTCCTTCATCTATCTTCAAGTTTATATCTTTTAAGACTTCTCTAGCATATGGGGTCTTATAATTATAAGTATAGCTTACATTTTTTAAACTAATTTGCATATTTTTCTTAATACACTCCCCTCGTCTTCTTCTATTTCAAATATTTCTTGATTCAGGTAATTGTTTAAATCTCTTTTTATTCTCTCTACGAAAGGAACCTCTAAGCTATATTTTTCCAAAATCTCAGTATCAGCATATAGCGTTGTATAATCCCCTTGATAAACTATTTCTCCGCTTTCTAATATGACAATATCATCTGAATAAACACTCTCTTCAGCATCGTGAGTGATAGAGATTATAGTTATTCCTTTTTCTTTATTTATTTTTTTTATATACTCTAAAATAGACTTTTTAGCTTTAGGATCAAGCATACTCGTAGCCTCATCCAATATTAAAATCTCAGGATCTAAAGCTAGCGAAGATGCTATTGCCACCCTTTGTTTTTGCCCACCTGATAATGATGAAGGCTCATATTTTCTATAGTCCGTCATATCAACAATTTCTAATACTCTATCTATTATCTCATCCATCTTTTCTTGAGGAACATTTCTATTCTCAAGTCCAAATGCTATATCTTCTTCTACAGTAGATCCTACGAATTGATTATCAGGATTTTGGAAAACAATAGCTATTTTATTTTTTATATCATCATAAAGTTCTTTATTGTACTCTTTATTATTAAAAGTTACTTTCCCAGAAGTTGCTAAATTCTGTCCATAAATCAACTTCATAAGCGTTGACTTTCCGCTTCCGTTTTTCCCTAAAACACTAAGCCAACGCCCTTCTTTTATTTCTAAATTTATATTTGATAATGCAGTCTTTTTAGAACTAGAATATTGAAAAAAAACATCTTCAAATTTTATCATTTTATTACCTAATTTTCTACAGAATATCCTTATATTATATCAAATATCCCGATTTTTCTCAAACTAAATACGGATAGGTATTTAAATATATTCATACCTATTATTTATTACAATAAGCTTTTAAACTATTATTTATAAATTTATTTATTTTATCATCATCATAAACCACTTCTTTAAGGTACAATCCTGCTGCATCAGCTTTAGGTCCTGCGAATTGGCGTTCTTTTTTTTCTAATATTTCTTTAACATAATCAGCTTCATATTTACCGGCAGCCACATTTTGTATAGTTCCGATAATTATTCTAACCATATTATATAAGAATCCATTTCCAGTAATTTCAAAGTTTACAATATTAGGATTAATCAGATCTTTCTCCATAGTTAAACTATATATCGTTCTAACCTTATCTTCAACGCTAGAATTTTTCGAACAAAATGATGAAAAATCATGTTCTCCAATAAAATATTTCAACGCTTCTTGAGCTTTTTCGAAATTAAAATCAAAACTATGTTTACCTACATAATTTAACAAGAATGGATCCACTTCTCTTCCGATATGCAGCTTATAATAGTATGTTTTTTGTGTACTATTATACCTAACATGAAAATCTTCAGAAGCCGACGTCGCTCCCACTATTCTAATATCTTTCGGAATAGTAGCATTCAATGCCTTAACCCATGCTTCATCTGGAATATTTAAATCAGTATCAAAATGTAATACCTGACCATAAGCGTGCACACCACTATCAGTTCTTCCACTCATATAAAGACGAACATCTTTTTTATTAATTTTCTTTAAACTTTTCTCAATTTCTTCTTGAATCGTATTATTATTTGGTTGTATTTGAAATCCATGGTAATTACTACCATCATACCTACAAAGTAAAACTACTCTCACTCTTATCTCCTAAATGTTTTATTTTAATCTTTATTTCTTACTTCTTAATCGTCGTATTATTCCTTGAATGCTTTCTAACGACTCACTCTATATGCTATTATACCACAACAATAGAAAGAGAAAAAGATGAGATAAGAGTTAAACATAGCAACAAATCAGTAAAAATCACACTTAACTTTACTTAATCGACATAAAAAATTATAACCTTATCTCGTATATTAAAAATATTATTTTACCAAAATAAAAAAAGAGTAACTCAAAAATCTTAATTTCAAAAAAATTGATTTTATTGAGTTACCCTCACTCAGAACACGCATAAAATTAATTATTATAATTTATTCATCTCTAAAATCCCCATAATATCTTTACAAATATTATAACTTGCATGCGGTAAATAATTTTTCGTCATTCTATATTTAATCTTCTTAATATTATCTTCAAAAAATAGTTCTTCTAAATAATCTAGTACTTCTTCTAAATTTTTAGCGATTTTTGCCATTCTATTTTTCCTAAAATAGATTGCATTTTCCATCTCTTGTCCAGGAACTGGATTAAAAAGAATTAATGGAATATTACTTGCTAATGCTTCAGAAATAGTTACTCCTCCTGCCTTAGTTATAAGCACATCAGCAGCCTGCATCCATTCTCTCATATTTTCAGTATAACCTAGAATCTTAGCCCTTTCTTGTTTAGCATAATCTATTTCTAATTCATTCTTTAATTCTCTATTTTTACCACAGATTACTACTACTTGAGTATCTTTATTTTTCAGTAGTATTTTCCCAATAAGTTTTGAAAAATCAGTAGATACTCCAAAAGCACCAGCAGATAACAAAACTGTCTTTTTATCTATAGCTAATTTATTATCTTCCAACCATTGTTCAACATCCATTTTATTATCGAATTTTTCAGCAATCGGTATTCCAAATTTCTTAACTTTTTGTTTTTCTACATTTAACTTCAATAACTCTCTTTCAGTTTCATCTGTCGCTACATAATATCTAACTGCATCTTTAGTTAACCAACTTTTATGAAAATGGTAATCTGTTATTATATTAACTATTGGTATCTTTTTATCCTTCAATAATGATAAAGCAGGAGTTGGAAATGTTGAGACAATAATATCTGGCTTAGTCTGTTTTACTAGTTTTTTCAAATACTCCGAACTAAAATATCTATAAGCAGAGATATTACTATGATTTTTCCCTGCATAATATAAATACCCGTAAATATCTCTAAAATATGAAAAGCTATATAAATATAATTTTTTTAAAACTGGTGTTAAATTCGGATGTGCTTGTAAGAACAAGTCTGTTTCAATAACTTCAATTTCATCAGCATAATATTTTTCAAACGTTTCTTTAATATTTTTTGATACTTGAAGATGCCCATTTCCAAATGAACCTGTTATTAATAAAACTTTTTTCACATTACCTCACCTCTACTTTTTAATATAATAGATAAGATTATAAGTTAATACTATAACACTACCTAAACACATTCCTGCCATTGTATCCGTCGGATAATGCACTCCTAAATATACTCTAGAAGTCGCTATAAATAAAATTCCTATTATTGCTATAAAGATAGGAAAATAATCATTATTTCCTTTCTTCGATAACTTAATAAATATTAATGCCAATGTTAAATACAATATTGTTGCTGAAGTCGTATGTCCACTAGGAAAACTTAAGCTATTTAATTCAACTAAACGATGA
>CALIWM010000387.1:0-43721 GCA_938046645.1 uncultured Gemella sp.
CCCCATTCTTTTTCATCTGAAATGTGGCTACCTTTATTTACTTCCTTCCAGTAAGCAACCATTTTACTCCTTTCGACTTGATGTTACATTTATTATATAATAAATATTACAAATAATATTTTCCCTAGCATTTCTATAATACTTGAAACAAGTGGCATCATCTTTTGCCCTAAACCTTGCAAGGCATTTCTTAGTATTACTAGTATACTTAATGCCGGATAAAATGCAGAACTTATTTTTAAATACAATGAAGCTTGATAAATTAATTCTTCATCATTGCTTCCTGTGACAAGTTCATTTAGATATGAACTAGCAAAAAATAATACAATACTAATAAAAATTGACCAAGTAATCGCAATAGCCATCGCTTGTCGAAGACCTTCAACAATACGTCTATATTGTCTCGCACCAAAATTCTGGGATGTAAAGGTTGTTACAGTCGCGTTCATAGCTATTATCGGAAGAAGTGCAAATATCATTATTCTTCTAGCACTTGTCTGAGCACTGATAATCGTTGAACCTAAGGCATTAATTGATGTTTGTAAAATCACTGTTCCAATAGAAACAACTGAAAACATAAGTCCCATAGAAATACCCTGCCCCAATAGATCAACATAAAGTTTTTTATTCCATGTAAAATGTTTTTTAGATGGGATTAAAAACGGAGTTTTTTTACGAATATAAGTAAAACATAATACTGCGGAAATTCCTTGTGAAATAATGGTTGCAATCCCAGCCGAGCGTACACCCATATGTAAATATGCAATGAAATATATATCTAATACAGTATTAATAATTGCTGAAAAAATTAAAAAATATAAGGCAGCCTTACTATCGCCTACTGCACGAAGTAGGCCCGCACATAAATTATACGCAAGAGTAACACCTACAAATACTATTATAAGATAAATATACTCATAAGACTGAGCAATAATATTACTTGGCGTTTCAAGCAATTCTAGTAATGGATATAATCTAAAATTACCTAATATGGCAATTATAATACTCAATACTCCACCAATAACAAATGTGGCAGCCACAGCACTCTTTAACTTTTCATAATTTCCTGCACCATAATAACGAGCAATAACTATACCCATTCCATTTCCTATACCTATTGCAAAACCAACAACAAGCTCAAATATCGCAACAGTAGCTCCAACAGCAGCAAGGGATTCTTCTCCAAGGAATCTACCAACAATCATAATATCTACCGTATTATAGAGTTGCTGAAAAATATTTGCTATCATAATCGGTATCGCAAAAGTAATCATCGCCCGTAAAATCGGACCTTCTAATAAATTAACTGATGTTTTTTTCATAAATAATATTATAGCACTTTGAAATATAGTTTCAAGAAATAACCTGAAAACTATCCTGAAAATGGAGAAAGGCCCATCTTTCGATGAGCCATTTATATTATGAAAAAAAATATTATTAAGTTTTGTTATACTTATATTATATCCCACTTACCTTATGTGAACTTTAGACTATAATTAAAATGTAATTAAAGTTGAAAAGTTTTGAAAATTTTCCCCAGAAAAGGAGAAAGACCCATCTTTCGATGAGTCATATATTATGAAAAAAAAATATTATTAAGTTTTGTTATGCTTATATTATATCCCACTTACCTTACATGAACTTTAGACTATAATTAAAATGAAACTAAAGTTATTATTTTTCATATTTAATTTCAATAATACCATATAAATCTACTAATCAGTATACCCACGGCTGACTCGATAAAACCACGATTTTCGGGTCACTCCTATCTTATTTTTGATTTTAACTTAAATCCCTTTATCAAAATTATATCCTTTACAATTCATCTTTATCATTATAAAATTAAATGTATATTATTAGAAATGTTGGTGTTTATTTATGAATTTGAATTGTAAAATAAAATTTGAGAACTATTTAAAAGAAAATAATCTAGAAGATAAAAATAACATATTGGAACTTTTCAGTCAGTTGACTTTAGAACAACTTGCTGAAAAACTTCTAACTTTAGATGAAGATGAAATTGTAAACTACGCAATTGAGTGTGTTTGTGAAGAACTTCTTATTACTTCATCTTATAAAATAGAACGTACAGGGATGAAACTAGGGCTACACAGAATGGAGCATATCCTTGAACTTTTCAATCATCCTGAAAAAGATCTTAAGGTAATCCATGTTGCTGGTACTAACGGTAAAGGTTCTACTTGTTCTTATTTGAAAGATGTCTTAAAAACTAAGTATAGAGTTGGATTATACACAAGTCCAGGTATGCTAAGTTTTAACGATAGAATCCGTGTTAATGATGATTTTATTTCATATAAAGAAGCTTATCGTTTATTCAAACTAATTCAAGAGACCTACGACCAAAACAATCCGGATCCAAGTGATAAACTATCATTCTTTGAAATTATTACAGGGGTAGCTCTATTATACTTTAGAGAGCAAAAAACAGATTTTGTTATTATGGAAGTTGGTCTTGGTGGAAGATATGATGGAACAAATATTTTCAAAGAAAAAGTATTATCAATTATTACAAAAATCGGCCTAGATCACACTTCTATTCTTGGAGATACTCTTGAAAAAATTGCCTATGAAAAAGGTGGAATTATCCAAGCAAATGATAATGTTCTAATTTATCCTGCTTCTGAAAGTGTCGTAAATGTAATAAAAGACATTTGTCATGATAAAAATGCTAGCTTAAGCATACTAAACGAAAAAGATATTTTTGTGAAGAAGGTCGAAGCTAGAGGTAATGAATTTTCATACAAAGGTGTAGATTATTCTACAAAAATGGTTGGTGCTCACCAAGCTTTTAACGCATCCTTAGCTTTAGAAGCATTATCTAACCTGAAAAAACGTGGTATTATCGATATAGAAGATGACGTTATAAAAGAAGCTCTAAGTAAATCAGTTTGGGTAGGTCGTTTAGAATGGATTCGTGACAATATTCTTCTAGACGGTGCGCACAACAATGATGGTATTGATAGTCTAGTGGCATACCTAGATAAGCAAAAATTCCCTAAATTGAAAATTCTACTTGGTATTCTGGAAGATAAAGACTATAAAGATATGATTGAAAAATTAAAAACTATCCCTGCTGAATTCTCAGCAACAAAAGTTCCAATCGAGATTAAAGAATCAAATCTTGATAATCTAGTTCAAAGTTTTGGTGATACTCATGTTACTAAATATGAGAATTATGAAGTTGCTTTAAACAATATTATTCCGAATCTAAAAGATGATGAAACTCTTCTAATCACAGGTTCACTTTATCTTATTTCAGCCGTCAGAAATGAAATATTAGAAAAATATTAAGTACATATTAAAGAACCAGCATCTCTGCCGGTTCTTTTATTTTGTTTATTCATCAAATTTTACAACAAATTCCAAAAGGAGGTGCACTGATCTCACCTCCTTTTTAATTATTATTTTTTACTTTTCACCTTGTTTTTAGGCACACGTTTTGATGAACCTATATTCCAAACAGTTTCTTCTTGTGAAGCTATTTCTTTATAGATACTTGCATTACTTTGCACTGAGTTTTCTACTTTTTTAGCTTCTACCGTTTTTTTTTCTACTGATTGTGTTTCAGTTTTTTTCACTTCTGGAGTAGTAGTTTTTACAGAATTATTAATAGATAGTCCTGTAGTTGATATACCTACCTGTTTATTTGAACTCTCAGTAGTGTTGCGTGTTGCTGAACCATATACAGATGAGTAAACTGGTGATGGTTTGAATTTACCTACGTTGCGAGTTTTTGGTGTAATAGTATTTGAACTCATCATTTGGCTCGTTACCGATTTAGTTGGTGCCGATAATCCTGATGAAGAGTATTTTTCAAAAATAGCATCAAGTATTTTTTGATTATTTTCTATTTTCTCTTTACTTACAGGCCTATACCCGTAATCAACTGTTTTATATTCCCCTAGTTTAGTACCATTACCTTTATCAAAGTATTCAGAAACATCATTAGTATATAATTTTTCTGTATAATCGATTCCACGTTCCACTTCATCGTCTTCTTTTACTTCTTGGTGAGCTTTAACGTCTTCTAATCTCTTCTCAGTAACTTCCTTAGGAACGACCTTCTCATCAGTGAATTTATCTACGTCATTAGTAACTTTAACAACTTTATTATTTGGTGAAACTTCTCTTAATAAGCTATCGATATTCACTGAATCAGCTGATTCTTCAAGGTAATTTTGCTCTTCAAGTTCTTCGATTTCCTCTTCGTCTAAGTGGTAATCACTATAACCTGATAATCTATCTTTTTTAACTTCTTTAAGTTCTTCATAGTCTTCAACTTCGATATCTTCTATCTTAGCCGCTTCTTGAACTAAATCAACATAAGACTCTTCTTTCTTATCTTTTCTTAAATCTTCTAGATTTTCATTCAATTCTTCAATTTCAGGTAGTGTTTCTTCTTTTTTCGGTGAAACATCTATATTTTCAGTCTCAATTAGCTCATCTAATGCTGTTCTTTCTTGTGAACTGTCTGCTTTTTTACCTTCGTATAAACCTTTTCTGAAGTTTTCTACATCTTCTGTAACTTCTTGACCTTCTTCAAATCTGTCACCTACAAGTTTTTTACTAACTCTGTCGATATCATCTTCAAATAAATCATCAGCACCTTCTAGAACATCATGTACAGAAGTATATTTAAGTTTTTCACGACGACTTCCTTCTGCATCAAGTTCTCTAACTTCAAGTTCAGGAGTTTCCTTTTCATAGACTTTGCTTTCTTTAGCACGAATTTCATCGAAAATACCATCTAATTTTTCGTTTTTCTTAGTGTATAGAGGATTATCTTTTTCGATTTTATCACTTCTTCTCTCAAGTGTATTGAAGTTTTCTTCAAATTCTCTTCGTGCTTCTCTATTCTTAGTAACTCTTTCTTCTTGAACTGGAGTTTCTTCCTTAGTTTGTCCTTTGAATGAATTTGCTACTTCTTCTTTCAATTCACTACTGTCTTTACCTAGTACTACACTATCCCCAAGAGCATCAATCTTATGATCTTGTTTTAGTCTCTTAGTTCTTACGGCTGCAAGTGTTGGGTGAGTTCTTCTCGGCGGATTTTCATCAAAGATATCAACATCGCGGATTTCAGAATTTTCCACTCCAAGTTTTTTCAGAGCATCACTTAAGTCTGTTACCTTTCCTACAGGTGCTACTTCTTCTTTTTCTTCATATGCTGTAATATCAATTTCCTCGAATTCAGGTGTAGCTTTTTGTTCTTTTTCTTCTTCTACAAACTCAATTTCTAACTCATCTTCATTCTTTTCTGTAACTTTTTCTTCTTTAAATTGAGATTTTTTCTTATCAGATTTTTTCTCTTCTTCTAACTCTTCTTCGAAATCATCTAATACTGCATCTAATTCCTCTTGATCAATTTCATCATCACTTACATTGAACAATTTATCTTTTAGTCTTGAGAAGAATCCTTCTTTTTTCTCAGTTTCTTCTTCATAATCTTCTTCGTCTTCATAATCAGACTCATCATATTTTTCTTTAACTACTCTAGATTTTTCTCTTTGTTCTCGCTTCTGACGTTCTAGATATGTTTTATAATCCTCAGCTTCATCATCGTCTTCATCTTCATCATCCAAGAATTCTTCATCTTCTTTTTTATTAGAACTGAATAATCCTTTAATTTTAGAAATAAAGCCATTTTCTTTTTTAGATTTTTTCTCTTGCTTGAAATCTTCTTCGTAGTCGTCTTCGTAATCTTCAAAGTCATCGTAGTTATCTACTTCAAAATCATCGAGATTAACTTCTTCATAATCCTCAAATTTTTCTGTTTCTTTCTCATCACGTCTTCTTGTACTACGTTGTGAACTAAACTCATCTTCATCAAATGATTTTTTAGATTTATTAGAACTGAAATCTATTTCGAAATCCTCATCTTCCTCAAGATAAACTCTCTCTTTTCTTCTGTTTTCAGCTCTTTTTTCCCTACGTTCAGCTAAATCATCTTTTTTCTCTTTTTTGGCTGTACTTTCTTCGTATATCTCATCTTCATCTTCTTCTAAAAACCACTTTTTCCAATTCACCATATTTTACACCTCCTAATTAGATTTTTTATTTAAGATTTAAATCTTTCACACGAGTTCCTACTTTAGTATCCGCGTCTAATACTAAAATACCTCTAGCTTCTTCTTGTGGTAAACCTAATTCACGTTTTGAACATAGCATACCATTTGATTCAACTCCACGTAGTTTTGATTTTTTAATTAATAGACCACTTGGCATCATTGCTCCACTTAGAGCTACTACTACCTTTTGTCCTGCTTCTACATTTGGAGCACCACATACGATTTGTAGTATTTCTTCTTCATTAACTTTTACTTCTGTTACTTTTAATTTATCTGCATCTGGGTGTTTTTCACAACTTAAAACTTCCCCAACTACGAAGAACTCATCATTATTACCTTCTAGGTCAATCTTAATTCCATTTTTTTCTAATCGTTTTTGAAGGATTTCTTTTTGATCTTCTGTTAAATCAATACTACCTTCTCCATCTAATTTTAAGTTCTCAACATTAAAAATATTTAATCCAACTAAAGCTCCATTTTCATCTTTAATTAGTGTAATATTCTTTTTGTCTTCGTATGTTACCTCTTCCTTACTTTGAATAGTAATTAATAATGTTTCTCCTAACATCTTCTTATTGTAAAAAAATAACATGAATCTCTCTCCTATAATAAATTTTAATTTTAAAGCTATTCTACAAAAATAAAATAACTCTCTAGTTCTTTTCCATCGTATTTAAACGTTATTGTTGTTATCGGTACTAGTCCTTCTGTGAAAAAATGCACCATCATTTTTTGTAAAATTTCTAGTCCTTGCTTATTCTGTACATCTGCAATTATCAATGTATCTTGATGAGGTAAACCTACATAGAATGAATCACCTATTTTGTCATAAAAGAAATTCAAGACATTTTTATCGATTATTCTCGTCCCATCGTAGCCATCTTTTGCATTTAGGAAATAAAACTTATTTCCTGCAACTTCATCCACATTATACTTAAGCGGTAGTTTTTCTAAATTATCTTTAGCAAATCCTAAAAATTCATCTTCAGTTTTAGAAAATCTACTTAAAAAACTACCATCTAATAATTTATAACCATCTTTAAAATCATAAGCTAAATATATTCTAGTTTCATTTGTATGATCAAAGTTAACAAGATTTTTCTCATTATCTTTGTTAAAACTACTAGCTCTAACCACTGGAAAAATATTTTCCAATAATTCATCCTCAGTTATATCATCTATAGAAAGTTTTTTTTGTGCATTGAAGTTTCCTACTATGTAGTAAACAAATTCTTCTATCTTCTTGTCACTTTCACTAGTTTTCTTATTTCCTAGCTTCCTTACAAAACTATCTATATCAATCTTAGCACGGCGATTTTCATATTCTAAAATAAAAACACTGTTTTCTTTTTCTCGCCTCTCATGAATTTTTAAAGTAGGTAGTTTTTCTATTATTTTTTCAAATATATAATCTCTTGAATAAGACATAATGCCTCCTATTTTGTGTATAATATGGCAACTTAATTATACCATATTTATTCGTATTCAATCAACATAATTAAGCAATATATACAAATATTATTCACTATTTTACACTATATATATTTTATTGCAGCTTTTCTTTTATTTTGTTATAATTTTATATATATACTTCGGAGGATTTTTATGGATATAGAGATAAAAAGAGCCGAATTACAAACAAAATACAATAACTGGATTAAAAAGAATACACGTAGATTAGTAGTTGCTCTTATAGCTTATATAGTAATTATTCTTATAAATTTTTTACTATTAAAAAACTCTAAGATCACTCTTTTTTCAAGCTTTTTATTTTTCACATATACAGTTTATGTATTATCATTAATTTGGTTTATAAAAAATAAATTAATCGCAAATATCGACTCTGTTGATTTCGATGTAAAATAAAAGTACTTAAATTAATCATATACGATTATTTAAGTACTTTTTGTTGTTTTCTGTAAGTTATCATAGGTTTAATTCTTGAAATTTTTATAGAATATAACTTTATATTTTAAAAACTGAAAAATATATAAAAACTTTTTTCAAAAAACGAGAAAAAAACTTACGAAAAAAATTTATTTATGCTATAATCTGTTCATATTTCTTAAAAAAATTGAAAGGAATCAACATGACATTAAAAAGAAATTCTAAATTATTTTTAGTTCTATTTTTAGGAACTTTATCGGCTTTTGGACCTTTTGTTACAGATTTATATTTACCAGCACTACCTACTATGAGTTCGTATTTCAATTCTAGTACATCAACAATTCAACTTACTCTAACAGGTAGTATGGTCGGACTTGCATTAGGACAGCTACTTATCGGACCTATTAGTGATAAATACGGTCGTAAAAATCCATTAATATTCAGCTTAATAGTTTATTTAATAAGTACTATTGCTATTATCATTTTCCCTAATGTATACGCAATGATAGCATTACGATTTATCCAAGGTGTATCTTCTGCAGGAGCTGTAGTTATTTCTCGTGCTATTTCTACAGATTTATACCACGGACGTGAATTAGCTGCTTTCTTTGCCCTACTTATGGCGGTTAATGGCTTAGCACCTATTCTTTCTCCTATTCTAGGAAGTATATTACTAGAGCTTACAGACTGGAGAGGAATTTTCGTTACACTTGCTCTTATCGGTGTAATTTTATTAGCTGTAAGCTTTAAATTCAATGAATCTTTAGCCATTGAAAAACGCTTAGATCTTCCAATAACTAAGACATATTATTCTATAGTACATGTTGCGAAAAATAGACTATTCTTTGCTCTTGTTATTATTCAAGGATTTGCCTTAGCTACTATGTTCGCCTATATTGCAGCTTCACCCTTTATCTTACAAACTCACTATAGTTTAAGTCCATTAATGTATAGCTTATGTTTTGGTTTAAATGGCTTCGCTATAGTTTTGGGAAGCAAAAGTGCTGGTAATTTCAAAGAGAAAATTAGTATCAAACTAGGTTTATCACTTATGTTATTAGTCAGTATCTACCTTGCGGTGGCACTAACTCTTACACTACCTTTCCTATTTATAGAAGTAGGATTCTTCCTTCTTTTACTAGGATTAGGATTTATTTTACCTGCTGGTTCTGCTATCGCTATGAGTTTAGAGCGTGAACGTGCTGGAAGTGCCTCGGCATTCTTTGGATTTGTTCCATTTTTCTTAGGTGGTGTAGTTTCTCCTTTAGTAGGTATCGGAAACATCTTCCACTCTAGTGCAATAGCAATCGTAATTTGCTCAACCATATCATTCATGACTTTCAAACTTGTTGAAAAGAAAATATAAAACAAAAAATCTAAGTTATAAAATAGGATGCCTCCTCTACTTTAAAGACGAGTTCATCCTCTATGACTTAGATTTTCTTTTTATAAAAAAATAAAGAAGACGATTAATCGTCTTCTTTTACTTATTTATTACATTCCCCAAGCTGATAAACCTTGTGCTTGATATGCACGAGTTGCTGCATCGATTTGATCTTGAACTGTTGCTGTAGATCCCCATCCAGGCATTGTTTGGAATAATCCACTAGCTCCAGAAGCATTTCTAGCTCCTACTTGACCATTTGATTCACGAGCGATGATGTGTTCCCAAGTTGATGCTGGTACTCCAGTACGACGAGCCATTTCTTGAGCTGCTGCTGCTCCATCTGCTCCTGCAGTGTTACCATTTGATAATACAACCGATCCACCTGGTGCTGAATATGATTGAGCTGGCGCTGAGTATGATTGTTGCGCTGCTACTTCTTGTTGTTGAGCTGCTGGACGTTGTTTAGTTCCTACTACTACAACTTTTGCTGTAGCTTCAGTGATTACTTTCTCAGAAGCAACTTCTCTAGATACTTCTTTACCTTTTTCTCTTACAACGTTGTAAGTAACTTCTTTCTCACCATTTTTACCTTCAACTTTTGTAACTTTCTCATCTACATATTTAGAATCATCTTTTTCTTCTTTTGTTTCAAATTTAATTACTTCTTTTTTAGTTTCAGTAGTTTTTCCAGTTCTAGCAATTTTAATTGTATCAACTGTAGCTACTTCACTGTTTAATCCTGGTGTAACTTCATCTTTTTCACCAAGAGTAATGTTTAATTCTTTTAAGATATCTTCAACTTTTTTGTAAGTAGTTTTTCTTACCGTAGTTGTATCTCCATCAACGATTGTTATTTCATGAGCTTTATAAATACTGATAGTTTCCCCACCATTTACTTTTGTATCTAATCCTGGTTCAACTCTATCATCTGCACCAAAAGGAATATCATTAGCAATAAGAACTTCTCTTACTGTTCCTTTTTTAGTTTTTAGCTCAATTTTGTTACTATTATCTAAGTTTACGGCAAAAACATTGTGCCCTGTATATTCTTCCGCTACTACGAAAGCTCCTGATAATAATAATCCCGATGTTGCCGCTGCGGCTATAATTCTACCTAATTTCATGTATTAATCAATCTCCTTTTTTTCTTCTAATCCGAACAACGTACATGCATTATTGAATGTTTGTTTTGTTAGTTGTTCATACGACATTTCTTTAAGGTCTGCAATTTCTTGTGCTACATAATGCACATATGCAGGTTCATTTCTTTTTCCTCTATATGGTGTTGGTGTTAAGTACGGACAATCCGTTTCAATTAACAACTTATCTAATGGACAAGCTTTTGCTACTTCTTTAGGTGTTTTTGCATTTTTAAATGTTACTGGTCCACCCAGTGAAATATAGAAGTTCTCTTTTAGCATAATATTCATGCTTTCTACAGAACCAGAAAAGCTGTGCATTATTCCACCAATTTCACTAGCTTTTTCTTCTTGAAGTATTTGTATTGTATCTGCCATAGCATCACGCGTGTGAATTACTATTGGTTTATTTACTTCTTTCGCTAGTTGAATTTGTCTTCTAAATACTTCTTTTTGGATATCCTTTGGACTTTTATCCCAGTGATAATCTAGACCAATCTCACCGATGGCTACTACTTTATCATTAGTTAAAGCAATATTTTTTATCATTTCATATTTTTCTTCTGTGAAATCTATTGCTTCTACTGGGTGCCAACCTACTGTTAAATATAAAAAGTCATATTTAGCTGTGATTTCCAGTGCTTTTTCTATACTTTTATCATCGAAACCAACTATATTTATTAATTTAACTCCCGCTTCTTTCGCACGAGCAATAGTTTCTTCTAAGTCTTCTAAATAAGCATCATCATTTAGATGCGCATGTGTATCAAATAACATACCACGCCTCCTTATGTTAATAATTATATCAAAACAACGTTTCATTAGAATATCTAAACTATTTCAATTATGTTACAATACATTTTCAATTAACATAAATATTGTTACTTTATGCGTTTTCATCAATATTTAGGGAGAATTATTATCTTTTTTCGACAATAATGTCTAACTTTTTAAGAAGCTGCCCTTAAAGTCTATATTTTAAAAAAGTTTAAACGCAGAGATTTATTTATATATATTCACTTTATATTTACACGGGTAATTTGACAAAATCTATTTGATTTTTGAGTCACTTTCACAAAAAAGAAAATGTCTTAGAGTAACACACACTCTAAGACATCTCTAGTAAATGAGTCTATTATATTATTTTAAGCTTAATTCTCCGTGATACCAAACACGTACTTTACCATTCCCTATTGGATAAATATCACTGAAATACAACTCACCAGAAGCCCAACCACGCCCATCATAAAATTGACTATAAGTTACACTTGTTGGATACGCTGAACCTACGGGATAGTCATAAGGAATACTTTTAGAAATCTTCTCTGCAGTATTCTTAGAATTATTCACAATTAGACTCTTATCTACTCCAACTGTATTATTTTCTTGATATGTTGTATTTTCTTCATTTACATTAGTATTTCCACCCGATGAAGAATAGACTGTACCAACTCCTAAGCTTCCTGGAAGAAGTACTAATAATAAACTCATTGCACCTATTTTAATATTTTTTTTCATAAGTATACACCTCCCCAACTACTTATTTTACTAATATTATACTCTTTTTTTTTATCAATGCAAACCTTTTCTCGATATTTTTTTATAAAAAACGACTTTAAATATGGATCTGCTCTAAATTTTAGAATGCACATCAGTACCTAAAGTCGTTCTTTTTTATATTATTCAGCTTTAAAATCTACTACTTGAGCACCGATAAGTTGCTCTAAAACTTCTGGTTTTACTTCCACTTGGTGACCTACTTTACCAGCAGAGATAATAATCGTTTCAACTTCACGACATTTTTCATCTATAAAAGTCGGAAATAGTTTTTTCATCGCAAATGGAGAACATCCACCTTTTACATATCCTGTAATTTTTGTCAGGTCTTTAAGTGGTAACATTGATAAACTCTTCACACCTGCTGCTTTGGCAAGTTTTTTAAAGTTTATACTATCTTCACTCATAAGTACTCCCACAACATAGTTACCTTTTCCATCCGTAGTCATAATTGTTTTAAATACTTGATTATGATCGCGCCCGATAATATCAGCTACTCCTACACCAGTCTTTGCAGCATCACTTTCTGCATCAAATTCAAAATGATTATATTCTACACCATTTTCATCTAAAAATCTCATAGCGTTTGTTTTTAATTCTTTTTTCTTAGCCATAATAGCTCCTCTTTTCCATATTATGTAATAATATTATTATTTTACTCCAAAGTTTGCCTACTGTCAAAATCTGTTTCAAATTATTTGAAAAAATACCAATCTCAAGAACTAGATCTACTATGTCTTTGAGATTGGTATTTGTCTTACTATTTTAGTACAAAGTGTCCTTCTTCAACTTCTTCGAATTTTTCACTGCCAGTTATTACTATTTCCTCAGCACTAACTTCGAATTCTTCGAACATCTTTCTAGCTCTTACCGGATCAATTATCGGCATAGAGTTTAGAAGACGTTTTGTATAAACGTGCTGCGGATTTTTCATGATCTGTGCTGTTGTTCCTAATTCTACTAGATTACCTCTATACATTACAGCTATTCTATCTGCGATATACTCTACTACACCTAAGTTATGTGAGATGAATAAATATGTTAGAGAGAATTTTTCTTGTAAATCTTTTAACAAATTAATTACTTGTGCTTGTGTTGAAGCATCTAAAGCAGAAGTTGGTTCATCACATAGAATAAAGTCTGGTTTTGTTACAACTGCACGAGCAATACCTATACGTTGACGTTGCCCTCCACTAAAAGCATTTGATAATTTTAATGCATCTTCGTTAGAAATTCCAACAAACTCTAGTATTTCTAACGCTTTTTTCTTCGCTGTTTCTTTATCCTCTTTGTGTAAAGCTTCCATAACTATATCTAAAGCACTCATTCGTGGATTTAATGATGAATAAGGGTCTTGGAATATAATTTGCATCTTACTATAAACTTCTGCCAGTTCTTTTTTGGACATTTTTGTTAAAGACTTTTCTTTTCCTTCTACAAAAACTTCCCCCGATATGAATGGATCAATATTTAAAATCCCCTTCCCTAGTGTAGTCTTTCCACTTCCAGATTCACCTACTACAGCTAGCGTCTCGGCTTTATAAATATCCAAACTAATATCATTAACAGCTATAGTTTCTTTAACTTCTTTGCCCATTCCTTTAGACTTATAAACTTTTCGTACATTTTTTAGTTTTAAATACTCTTTACTCATTACTCCACCTCTTTCAGATACTCATGAGTATCACTAAGTTTTTGCCAAGTATAGTGTTTGTCGTCTTCCTTATAATCAACAGTCAGAAGTTCATTATTAGTGTTTTCTAATCTTGCTGCAGCAAGAAGTTGTTTTGTATATGGGTGTTGTGCATTGCTGAAGATTTCTTCAACATTTCCTTTTTCGACAACTCTACCTCTATACATAATATATACATAGTCACACATTCCAGCTATTACACCGAAATCATGGCTGACTAATGCTACACTAAGTTCTGTTTCTTTTTGTAATTTTTTAATAAGAGATAGAATCTGCGCTTGAACCGTAACGTCTAGAGCAGTTGTAGGTTCATCTGCTACTAATAACTTAGGATTAGCAAGTAATGCCATGGCTATTAATATTCTTTGACGCATACCACCAGATAATTCATGTGGATATTGCTCCATTCTAAGAGGTGCATTAAGAATTCCTACTTTTTCAAGTTGCTCTATTGCTAATTTTTTCGCTTCTTCTTTAGACTTATTTTGGAATCTTTCTATTACTTCTATTAAGTGAAAACCAATTGTTCTAACTGGATCTAGTGAGGTCATAGGGTTTTGGAAAATCATAGAGATTGGTAACTTTTCACCCTTCTTAACTTCCTTTCCATCAAAGATAAACTTATCATTTTTATCGAAAATATTGTTAGGAAGAATAGACATTATGCTACGCATCAGAATACTTTTTCCACTACCTGATTCACCAACAACACCAGTGATATGACCTTTTCTAAAATTAATATCGATACCGTGTATTAACTGTTTATCTACTTCTTTATTTGGTTTATAATTAACCGTTAGATTTTTTAATTCTACTATGTTTGTCATACTACTGCTCCTCCTTTTGAATATATTTTGTAAGTAAGTTACCAATATTATTGAATGAATAAATTGTTAACATTACAAATAATCCAGGGATGATAGCCATATGAGGAGCACGTTGTAGACTTTGTTGTGCATTTTGTAGCAATGTTCCCCAAGAAGTCATAGGCTGTTGAATACCAAGACCTAAGAAACTAAGCGCCGCTTCTGTCATTATTGCGTTAGCTATTGAAGCACTCGCCGCTACTACTAAAGTTGGTATTATAGCAGGAATAATATGTTTCTTTAAGATAGAGATAGTTTTTACACCGCTAAATCTACTATATACTACATAATCATATTCTTTTGCCGATAGAGTTTCAGCACGAACTAATCTCGCAAGACGCATCCAAGAAAAACATCCTATTACTATAATTATTGAACCAATTCCTGGTTTTAAAAATACACTAAGTACAATTACTAATACTAACCATGGAATAGAAGATAATACATCGACTAAACGCATAAGTAAACTATCAACAACTCCACCAACATAACCTGCGATAAGTCCTACTATCGTTCCGATTGTTACGGCAGTCACCATCGCTAGTAATCCTACTATAAGAGAAATACGTCCTCCATAGATTACACGGATAAAGTAATCACGACCTACCTCATCAGTTCCGAATAAATGTTGTAAACTTGGTGATTGAGATAGATTCGCTACATCAGTAGCCGCTGGATCAATAGGAATTAAAGGAGCTATTAACGAAACAAAAACTAATATCGCTATAAAAATAAGTGAAAAAATATAAATCTTTGAACTTTTAGCAGTTTTAATAAATCTTTTCATCTTACTTACCTCCTCTTCTAATTCTAGGGTCTACTATTGAATACAGTATATCTGAAATTAAATTACCTACTATTACTAGTGTAGCTGAAAGTAACATTACTGCCATTATAATAGGATAATCTAAAGCTCTAGTTGCTTGTGTAATATATGGTCCAATTCCTGGCCAACTAAATACTGTTTCTGTAATAATCGCTCCAGTTACTAACATTGGTAGTGACATACCCACTTGAGTAATTACTGGTATTAACACGTTTTTTATAATGTGTCTTGTGAAAACTTGAGTTTTTGTCGCTTGAAAAGCTTGTTGAACTACTACATACTCTTCATTTGTTTGGCTTAAAGCTGAAGATCTTACATAACGTGTAAGTTCAGCAAAAAATACGATTGTTAAAGTTAGATAAGGCATAATAAAGTGTGATAAGAAATCACCAAAATCGCCCTCTTTACCAATTGTGTGCATCCCTATTATTGGGAATAAGTTTAATTGGTATCCTAAAACATAGATAAATATCATTGCTATCCAAAATGATGGAGTAGCAATTCCTAATGAAGCAACAGCATCGATGAATTTATCTTGCCATTTACCTTTGTTTGCAGCAGCTAATAATCCTAGTACTATTGCGATTATTAGTGCTGTTATGTAGGCTGGTAATACTAATGATATTGTATTAGGAATTTTCGCTAGGATTTCTTCTCCTACACTATTATGAGTTACTAGTGAGTGCCCGAAGTTCCCACTTAATATTTGTCCTAACCAATCAACATACTGAATTAAGAATGGTTTATTAAGCCCACTTTGCTCACGAAGAATATTTATTTCTTCTTGTGACATATTTGACGTTATCTGTGCATCGATAGCATCATATGGTGCTAAATGTATTAAAGTAAATACTATAAACGATATTACTAAAAGTAGTGGTACTGCTTGTAATATACGTTTCAAAATATATCGAATCATACAATCTCCTTTAAATTCTAATTACTATATTTTTATGAAATTCATTTGTAATTTATCACAAATCTTTTGGATATAAATTATAAATGAACGTTCCCCTTAAAACTAATAAAGCGAGGGAGATACTATAAAATCTTATTATAAATAGGATTTTATCGTACTCCCCCTCACACTATATTTTATTTTCCACTACTATTACTATTTAAGAGTAATTTTTGATAAATCATCAAATGTGTAGATTGGTACTAACTTAGCATCGTTAACATTTCCAACACGTTTGTTAACCGCTAAGATTTTTTGGTTATCTACGATTGGGTATAGGTATGCTTGGTTAGCAATTTCTTGTTGAAGGTTTTTGTACACTTCTTTACGTTTAGTTTCATCTAATTCAGCTGCACCTTGTTTGAATAATCCATCAATTTTTTCACTTCTGTATTGGAAGTAATTTGAAGTACCATTTGATCCAAATAGCTTAGAGTATAAATCAGGATCGTTACCCATGATATATCCACCTAAGAATAGGTTGTAAGCTTTAGAACCAGGTTTTCTTAACTCTGTAAAGATAGCTGTTTCATCTCCACCACGAAGCTCAACATTAATTCCTACTGCTTGTAATTGTTGTTGAATGAATGTTGCTTGGATACTATTTGCAGCATCGTTACTTGCATACCCTAAGTTAAGTTTCAAGTTAGAAACTCCCGCTTCTTTTAATAGTGATTTTGCTTTTTCAACATTTTGAGTATATTTCTCTACATCATCAGTATGGAATGGATTTTTCGGTGGTAAGAATGAATAAGGGTTTTGGTAGTATTTGCTATCTAAGTATGCCGCTTTATTCATGTCTTCTTTGTTTAATGCGTATAAAATAGCTTGTCTAACTTTAACATCTTTTAATTCATCTGTGTTTGTGTTTAGTCCTAAGTATCCGATACGGTTTTCACTGTAAGGATAAGTATCGATGTTTTTAGAATCTAAATCTTTAATTACAGCAGGTAATACATATGCTGCATCTACCTCACCTTTTTGTAACGCTACTTTTGTAGTATCAGCACTTTTAATAATACGTAGTACTACATTTTTAACTTTTGGCTTACCATTGTAATAATTTTCATTCGCTTCAAATTTAATGTATTCTCCACGTTTGTTTTCTACTAGTTTGTATGGTCCAGTTCCTACTGGTGTTTCTTTTAATTCTTTAACTGAGAAATCTGATACATTTCCATAAACGTGTTTTGGAATAATGTAAGTTTCATTCGCAATGTTATTTGCCGCAGCTGCGCTTGGTTCTGGGAACTTAAATACTACAGTGTAGTCATCTACTTTCTCAATAGTTATCGGTTTATCACCAATCCATAAGTTTTTGAAGTTTCCATTTTCTTTTTTAGCTTTTGTTTGATAAGTGAAAACTACATCGTCAGCTGTGAATTTTTGTCCATCAGACCATTTTACATCTTTTCTTAAGTTAACTTTTAAGCTAAGACCATCTTTTGCAAGTTCAGTAGATTCTGCTAAGGCATATTCTTTTGAACCATCTCCATTAACTTTGATTAATGGTGAGTAGATAATATTAGTCATTGTTAATCCCCAACGGTCACTTACCTTGATTGGGTTAGTTGATGATGGATCATCACTAATAGCATACGTGAAAGTATCTTTATCTTGAGAAGTGGTAATTGTGTTTTGCGTTTTTGAACTACATGCTGTTACAACACTCATTACTAACGCTAGTGCTCCTATAAACAATTTGTTCTTTTTCATTCTTTTTTCCTCCTTGATTTTAAGTCTTATTTTTCTAACTACAAATTATTTTGGTTTCCCCTATTTAATAATGGTTAATACATTTGCCTATTCGACAGTGAGAGACTTACATTGCTACTCATGTATTGATTAAATAGACTATATTTCATAATAAGAATAATAAAACCAGATATTATTTAACATTGAACGAATGAAATCAATGCTAGTTTAGTTTACTGTATTATATATAATTATGTCAATTTATGTGCTTACTTTTATCATTTACTTTAATTATATAATTCTTTTTATTTAGTGTACCTGAAGAAATACTAAAATATTATTATTTTTCTGTACCCCAAACTTCTTCTACGATTTCTTTAATTAGGGCTATTTTTTTCCATTGATCTTCTTCTGTAATCACATTTCCTTCTTCTGTAGAAGCAAATCCACATTGTGTACTTAAGTAAATATTTTCTAAAGGTACATATTCGCTAGCCTCTTTAATTCTTGCGATTACTTCTTCTTTGTCTTCTAAATCTGCAAATTTAGATGTAATTAATCCTAAAACAACTTTTTTATCTTTTCCAACTTTTGCTAGTGGCTTGAAATCTCCTGCACGATCTGTATCGTATTCTAAGTAATATGCATTTACATTTTCTCCCGCAAGTAGCTCATCTTCAACGTTTTGGTACCCCCCTTGAGAAATCCACTTAGAAGCAAAGTTACCACGACAAACGTGTGTATTGATTGCTAAATCTCCTGGTTTCCCTTCTATTGTCTCATTGTTAAGAGCTAAACAACGTGCTGCATATTCTCTACGAACTTCTTCTAGAGGACGCGCGTCACGGAAACGGTTCGCAAATCCATCATCAGCTAGTGCTCCCCATGTACAATCGTCAAATTGTAATACGCGTAGTCCTTCGTTGTAAAGGTCTGCAATTACTTGTTTATACGCTGCTACAATCGCATCTTTTAATTCTTCGAATGTTGGGTAGAATTTTTCATATCCTTTAATGTGATCTTCCGTACGAATTAACTCGAAATATAATTGTGATGGTGATGGAATTGTTAATTTTACAGTTACATCTTTTTTATCAGCTACTAAGTCTCTTAAGAATTTGTAGTGTGCTACAAATGGGTGATTTTCTCCACTGATTTTCCCTGTTACTTTTGCTGTATCTGGTTTAGTTTCAATACCTTTGAATGGGTAACCTTTTTCTCCTTGAACATGTTCTACACCGTTAAGTCCCCAAAAGAAGTCTAGGTGCCAGTATGCACGACGAAACTCTCCATCTGTTACTCCTTTTAGTCCATTTGCTATTTGTTTTTCAACTAATTCTGTAATTACTTTATCTTCTACCTTAGTTAATTCTTCTTGTGATAATTCTCCTTTTGAAAATTTTTCACGAGCTTCTACTAACTCCTTAGGTCTTAAAAATGACCCCACGTGATCTACTCTGTATGCTGCTCTTTCTACTACCTTATTTTGACATCCTTGACACATAATATTTTTTCTCCTTTTGTTTAACTAATTTATTTTCTCTTTTAACTTTACTCTTCTGACTCTATTATTTTGACTTTATTATAAATTGCTAATTAATTTTGACCCCAAACTTCTTCTACGATTTCTTTAATTAGGGCTATTTTTTTCCATAAACTGAAACTTTTTTATAAAGACCGTACTATTCGTCTTCTGGTAGTATCGCTACTACTCTTACTGGTGATCCAGTTGCTTCTGTCCAGTTTGGATAAGCAATTGAGATTAATGCTCCAGTTGCTGGTACTTGGTCAAGATTTGCTAAAACTTCGATTTGGTAAATATCTTGTTCTAGTAAGTAATACTCTTGAATAAGTCCTTCAGCTGCGGCTGTAACACCTGAATCAGTATCTAGCGTTTCATGACCTACAGCTTTAACTTTTCTTTCTTTAATTAAAAATTCTAGTGCATCTCTTCCCCATCCTGGAGTGTGCTGAACTTCATTTTCATCTAGATTCCTAATTTCATCATAACTTGGCCAACGCTTAGACCAATCACTTCTGAATGCTACGAATGATTCTGGTAATATTTCACCATGTTCAGCTTCAAAATCAAGAATATCTTGCTTAGAAATTACATAGTCATTATTCTCCGCTACTTCTTTACTCTTATCAATTACGTATAAAGGTAATAGTAAATCTTTAAGTTCAATTTCATCTAACCAACGTCCACCCTCAACAAAGTGAATTGGTGCATCGATGTGTGTTCCATATTGTCCAACAACTGAGAATTTTTGAACATAGAATCCATCTTTTAAAGTAAAGACATTTTCTTTTTCTAACGCAGGTAGCGCTGGGAACTTAGGTGAATTTTCATCAATTTTGTGGCTTAAGTTAACCCATTTTTTGTTTTTTAAAGTTTTATAAATATTTAGTAATTCTGACATGTTTCTTTCCTCCGAAATGTTTATATTATTTCTTTAAGTTAAGAATTCTTGTGATTATTTTGAGAAATAAAAAAAGTCCTCACAGAAGCTTTTGCTTCTGCAAGGACGTCTAATAATTTACGTGTTACCACCTTACTTTATGATATTCTCACAAATATCAACTCAAAAAGTACGCACCAAAATACAATGGTGTTATACCCTGAAGCTATAACGGGCTCACCCGTAAAGGTCTAATTATTCGACCATTAACACTCAAAGACCATTTTCAAAGTTTCCAATACGATCTCTTTTCACCAACCGAGACTCTCTTTACCATCTTTCACTTTTACTTATCTTATCAACGTGTGAATCATTAACTTGTTATTAAGTATATCAGTAAATTTTTTATGTGTCAACCGTTTTTTTGAAAAATTGTGTAATTCCTTTTGGAAACTTCACAAAACTCCATAGAATAGTCGGAAAATAAAGAATGATTTCTAATTGTTTTTAATTTTATACTCTTATTTTTGTTCCAACTAATTTCCAAACTATAGCTGGTATTAATAATATCGTTAATGCTAAGGATACACCTTGGCTAATAGTAAACACTTCTGTTAGCACTACCAGTGAAAAAGCAAATACTCCCATTAATAATATTAAATATCCCACTAATGAAACTCTTTCTATTATGAAAAATTCACCTTCTTTTTCTACATTATGTATTTTATAAACCTTACTTGCCAACAGCATAATTATTGTTAAAATAACTAGGTAAATAATAATATTCTTCCAAGGTGTGTAACCGAAATAATAAAATATTGGCATCCTTGGTATATTATCAATAAACGGTCCTTCTGGAAGATAATTTACAAAGAACAATCTTCCTATAGCAACCCACACTCCCAATGGATAATATATCAGTGTAAGAGCCGGAATATACATCGCACCTATGCTTAATATACTTCCACAAAAACTTGATAAGATAGCTCCTAGTAATACTAAACCTATTCCCAGTATATATATTTTATTATTTATTTCAAGTACCGCTGACATGTTATAAATTTTTCCTAACAAACTATTACTTATAACCGCTATATTAGCTAGTCCTGTTAGAATATAAGTAACCATTAAAGTTAAGAACGATAGAATTACTTTTGCAAAATATACTTTTTCTTTTTCATATGGTAAGCTAGCTACAAATTTACCGAAATTAGTATGGTATTCAACTCCAAAGATTAGCAACGGGATTAAAGTTATCAAAATATAATAACCAATATTAGTCCCCTCGTTAAACATAGTTTCTTTCAATTTAACTTTACTAGCTTCTAGATTTTCTTTTAAGAAGGTTAATGTTTTTATATTACTAATATCTAGTGCAGGAGGATATACTTTATCTAATTCCTCTTGTTTATCAAAGTACTCCTTGCTACCTGGCTGCATTAGTGACCATTCTTTATACTTAGGAACGTTATTCAGTTCTTCTTCAGTTAAGTATTGTTTGAATTTTTCACTTCCTCCACCTGTAAGTACATTTAGATTCTCATTATTAGTATAAAATGTCCATAATGGAGAACTTGGAAAATTATGTAAATATGCTCCAACTGCATAAGCATGTTTCATCTCACCTAATTTTTCTTTTGATAATTTTTCTTTATAATTTTTCTGATATTCTTCTTTTAACTTATACAGTTCGTGTGTTTTTTTATTTAATTCGTCATTAGATGCGTCCTTTCTAATTTCCAATTCCTTAGCTATTCCTGTTGTTAATTGAAAATCATAAACTGCAATCCCATTTTTCAATTCATTTAGTTGTTTATTAGTAGTCGTAGCCGCAAATGTCGAAAAAGCAATTAATAGTATAATTAACATAATTGAATATTGTTTCAAATATATGCGAATAATTTTTAAAATATCTTTACACATTTTCATCTTCCCCTTTGCTATTTAATAAAAAGATATCCTCTAATGCAATAGGCAGTTTATCATATTGAAGAAGATCTTTATCTTGAATAATGTCCTGAGTTACATTATAACTTCCCCTCATAATAACTACATAAACTCTTCCAATATTACTAATAATTCTTACATCAGGATTGTTACGTAACTCCGCTGGTATTTTCTCTTGGTACACTAATTGATATTTACTATACTCATCCTTATTAATTTCTTCACTAACTCCAACTCCATCATCTAAATAGACAACTTTATCACTTATATTTTCCAGAGCATTTAATTGGTGACTACTAATTAATAACCCAATCCCATCACTTTGAGCATCCAAAATATAATCAACTATCATTTTAGTATTTATCACATCTATACCGTCTAACGGTTCATCTAAGAAGATAAACTTCGTTCTACATGAAATCCCCAAAATCAAACTAAAAATAGCTAGTTGTCCTTTTGATAATTCAGATAATCTGCTAGTTTGTGATAATTTAATTTTTTCTAATTCTGTTTTAAAATATTGTTCATCAAAATTTTCATAAGCTAACTTGTAAAATTCACAAACCTTTTTAATTTTAGAATTTTTAAAATAATCGAATCTATCCGGTATATAAATCAGTTGTTTTCTTATATTTTTGTTATCTACACCTTCAATTCCTATTTCTCCAGAATCTTGACTATATATTCCTGATAGTATCTTTAATAATGTTGTTTTCCCACTTCCGTTTCTACCAACAAGTGCTACTATTTCTCCTGTACTTACGGTAAAACTAACATTATTTAATACTATCTTTTTGGAAAATTTTTTATTAATTTTTTCTATCGTAAGTTTCATAATTTTTCTCCTTAATCTTTTCTGAAATAACTTCACATAATTTCTCCATCGATAATCCTAAAAATTTCCATTCCATGATTAATTCTTTTAACTTTCCATCAATCTTCTTCTCATTCTCCATAATTAATCACCCTTTCGAAATTCTAACTTAATTTTTTCTAATAAATCTTTTTCCGAGATTCCTCTTATCTTTACTTCCCTAATTAATTCCTCAATTATTGAATCTATTAGTTCATAATTTGGAATAATATTGTCAAAATTATTAGTAATAAAAGTCCCTCTCCCTACGATTGTTGTAATTATCTTCTCACTTTCTAACTGTTGAAATGCTTTTTGAATTGTACTAACATTAACACCTAGCATTTTTGAAAATTCTCTTACCGATGGTAATTTATCTCCCTCCTGTAATAAATTTTTGCTTATCATGGTCTTAATTTGATCTACTATTTGCTTATAAATCGGTTTATCTGATAATGAATCAATCTGAAACATGGTGACCTCCTTTCTAAGTGTACCATACATCACCATACATCTTCTACTTAAAGTGTACCATACATCACCATACATTACAAGTAAAAAATAAGATATAATAATAAATTTCAAAGAAACAATTATTATATCTTATTTTTATTTAGATTTTTTATTTAATAATGGTTTTAGTACGACTCTAAAAATCGAATCAGCTATTATTATACCAACTGCTAACCCTATAGCACCATAAAAACTATTTAAGAAAATCTTTGCAGAATTTCCATATTCATCTAATAATAACGTTCTGAATGCATCATAAATAGTTACTCCAGGTACTACCGGTACTAGTCCTGGAACGAAATATACAGTTACAGGATTTTTAAATTTAATGGCACAAATTTGACCTATATTAGCTAATAATAACGAGCATACTAAACTCGACATAAATACACTATGTCCATGACTCCACATTTCCCAATATCCACACCATCCTATAGCTCCAATTATTCCACCAGTTACCAAAGTTTTTCTTGGAACATCACAAACAATTCCGAAAGATACTGAAGATATAAAGCTAAAAATAAAATGATATAGTAGCAACAAGGCATGACTCATTACAGCAAGCATTATACCACACCTCCTAGTAGTCTAACTATATAGTACACAGTAACTATTCCTGCACCTAATGCAAAAGCAACACAGAAACTTTCAATAAATCGAATAGATCCAGAAATAAACTGTTTGGCGATAATATCCCTCATAGAGTTTGTTATCGTAATACCTGGTACAAGAGGCACTACTGCACCTATCATAGCAAGTCTTAGTGAATGTCCATTTAACAAAGCAAATCCTATATATCCTGCTATACCACCAACAAAAGTACTAATGTACTCAGAAATAAACGGTGCTTTTAAATAGTCGATAACTTTAATATATACATAAAATGCGACTGCTCCAGCTATTCCTCCTGGTATAACATCCCAAAAATTACCATCAAAGATCAAGACGATACTACCACTAAGAACCCCTGAACAAAGAACTTTAAACCAATCCTTTATAGGACTCTTTTCTTCTTGAACTCTTTTTAGTGCCTTATACATATCTGGTAAACTTATTTTTCCTGATGTAAATGCTCTCGACAATGAATTAACTTCCGATATTTTAGTTAAATTATATGCTCTGTCACCTACTCTTCGGAAATCAGTTCCTAGTTTTTCTATCCTAATAAATATACCAGTAAGAGTAACATGAGTATAATATTCATCAATACGATTATCGCCAACACCATGTTTAATGATTCTCTCAAGCGTATCTTCAGTTCTATATACTTCGGCACCATTTTCCATTAATATTTTTCCCGCAAGTAACGCTGTTTTCATCAATAATTTCTCATACATTACTCTTCTCCATTCAAGATTAGATATAAAAATCAAATTAAATAAAAACCATATATAATTACATATTTTTAAATAAATTAAAATTCATTATATATCTAATCATCTTACCTTCCATAAATAAATTTTAAAATCATTATATCATAAAACCATGTATAAAAACATAGTTTTCAAGTATTCAAATTAAAAAAATCACTACATCTATGAATCTCCATAAGACTATTTTAAAAGATTGTTCCTTTTGCGTATTTTGCACGTAATGATTTTTACGAATCGAAGATTCTAAAAATCTTAACGTGCAAAATAAAAAAGACTACCTTGCCTGGTAATCTTTTAAAGTATAATTAGATTTAATTTTTAAAGGGACAAAAGGGTATCCTAGCGATATGCTAGGATACATTAGAGCTAGACGACGTAGCCTTTTCCTACGCATTTCAAGCACTCTTTTGCCAAAAAAATTAGTTTAAATTCTTGTTGTATGTGTTGTTTAGTTGTGTGTGTATGTAGTATGTTATTGTTGTATGAAAAATTTTTATTAAACTAATTCTATAATAGCTGTTTCTGCACCATCACCTTTACGTGGTCCAACACGTAGAATACGAGTGTATCCACCGTTACGGTCAGCATATTTAGGTGCTACTTCTTCAAATAA
Organism: uncultured Gemella sp.; assembly: GCA_938046645.1. Lineage (GTDB taxonomy): Bacteria > Bacillota > Bacilli > Staphylococcales > Gemellaceae > Gemella. The sequence goes on from CALIWM010000387.1 coordinate 25,802, forward strand.
TTTTTTAAGAGCTAATTGACTCTTACCTTCTTCAGTTGCTACTGCAACAGGTTGGATGAATTTAGCTGCATTACGTCTTGCTGCTAGATCACCTTTTTTACCTAATGTAATCATTTTTTCTGCTAATGAACGAACTTCTTTCGCTCTTGTAACAGTTGTTTCAATTCTACCGTGTACTAGTAGAGCAGTTACTAAGTTTCTTAACATCGCTTTACGGTGAGCTGATGTACGTCCTAATTTTCTGTAACTCATTAGTGTGCCTCCTTGTTAGTATTATTCTTCTTTGAATCCTAGTTCTAACTCTTGAAGTTTAATTTTAACTTCTTCTAGAGATTTACGACCTAAGTTTCTTACTTTAATCATTTCTTGTTCTGTTTTGTTAGCTAATTCTTGTACTGTGTTAATTCCTGCACGTTTTAAGCAGTTGTAACTACGTACTGATAAGTCTAATTCTTCAATTGTCATTTCTAACATTTGAACTTTGTTATCTTCTTCTTTAGCTACCAATATTTCAGCAGCTTTTGCTTCTTCAGACATTTCCATAAATAATTCTAAATGAGAAATTAGAATTTTAGATGCTAATGCTAAAGCGTCGTTAGCTGTAATTGAACCATTAGTAGTAACATCTAAGATAAGTTTATCAAAGTCAGTGCTTTGTCCTACCCTAGTTTTTTCTACTGTATAGTTAACTTTTGATACTGGTGTGTAAATTGAATCGATTGGAATAACTCCGATTGGTAAGTCACGTTTTTTGTTTCCATCTGCTGGAACAAATCCACGTCCTTTTCCAACGTAAATAATCATTTCAAATTGTCCACCTTCAGATACTGTTGCAATGTGTTGATCAGTATTTACTACTTCGATATCAGAATCGATAGCGATGTCTGCTGCTGTAACAACTGCAGGACCTTTAACACTGATTGATACTTGTTTTTCTTCTTCAGAATGAACTACAAACGCGATGTTTTTAACGTTCATAATGATTTCAGTAACATCTTCTACAACACCTTTAATTGCTTGGAATTCGTGTTGAACTCCTTCAATATCGATGCTTCTTGCTGCTGCTCCTGGTAATGATGAGATTAACATTCTTCTCAATGAATTACCTAATGTAGTTCCATATCCACGTTCAAGTGGTTCAACTACAAAGCGACCAAATCTTTTATCTGATGATTCTTCAATGATTTGAATTTTTGGTTTTTCTATTGCTAACATTATGTTAAACCTCCTAAATTTTGTCTACGTTATTATTATACACGACGACGTTTAGGTGGGCGACATCCATTGTGAGGAACTGGAGTTACGTCTTTGATTGATGTAACTTCTAATCCAGCAGATTGTAATGCACGAATAGCTGCTTCACGTCCTGCACCTGGACCTTTAACTGTTACATCTACATATTTCATTCCGTGTTCCATAGCTTGTTTAGCTGCTGCTTCACTTGCCATTTGTGCTGCGAATGGAGTAGATTTTCTAGAACCTTTGAATCCTAGTGCTCCTGCACTTGACCATGATACTGCATTACCATGTTCATCTGTAATTGTTACGATTGAGTTGTTGAATGTAGAACGAATGTGTGCAACACCATTTTGTATATTTTTTTTCACACGACGTTTACGTGATTGTTGTTTACGAGCCATAGTTGTGTTTCTCCTCCTATCCTAATTATTTTTTCTTGTTCGCAACTGTTTTCTTAGGACCTTTACGAGTACGAGAGTTGTTCTTAGTGTTTTGCCCTCTTACTGGAAGTCCACGACGGTGACGAATTCCTCTGTAACATCCGATTTCCATTAGACGTTTGATGTTTAATGAAACTTCACGACGTAAGTCACCTTCTGTTTTGTAGTTATCTACGATTTCACGAATTTTATCTAATTGATCTTCTGATAAGTCTTTAACTCTCACATCTTCAGAAACTCCAGCTTCTTTTAAGATTTTTTGAGAAGTTTTTAAACCTATACCATATACATAAGTTAGAGATATAACAACGCGTTTCTCACGTGGAATATCTACTCCTGCTATACGTGCCATTAAGTTTGCACCTCCTAATTAATTATCCTTGTTTTTGTTTATGTTTTGCGTTTTCGCAAATCACTAATACTTTACCACCACGACGAATTACTTTACATTTGTCACAGATTTTTTTTACTGATGGTCTTACTTTCATCGTTATTTCCTCCTTGAGTTTATAACTTACTTGAATCTATAAGTTATTCTACCTTTTGTCAGGTCATACGGACTCATTTCTACTGTAACTTTATCACCTGGTAAAATTCTTATATAATTCATTCTGATTTTTCCAGAAACATGAGCTAAAATAATATGACCATTTTCTAATTCTACTTTAAACATTGCATTCGGCAAGTTTTCTACTACTAAACCTTCTACTTCAATGACATCTTTTGCCATACTTTTCCTCCCTGACTATTTCAGTTTGTCTAATATATTTTGTACGTCTTGGAAAACTACTTTGATGTCTTGGTCACCATTAACATTTTCAACTACACCTTCTTTTTGACTGTAGAAATCTAAAAGAGGTTTTGTTTGTTTGATGTTTACTTCTAAGCGATTAGCAACTGTTTCTTCGTTGTCATCACTTCTTTGGTAAAGTTCACCACCATCATTATCACAAACACCTTCAACTTTTGTAGGGTTGAAAATCAAGTGATAAGTGTTTCCACATTGTTTACAGATTCTTCTACCTGTTAAACGAGGTAACAGAATAGCAGGATCTACATCGATATTTAGTACTTTATCGATTTTTCTATTAGTTTTTGCTAAAATTTGATCAAGGGCTTCAGCTTGTTCTACTGTTCTTGGAAAACCGTCAAGTAAAAAGCCTTCTTTTGCATCTTCTTGATTCAATCTTTCTTCAACTAATCCTATAGTTACACTGTCAGGAACAAGTTGTCCTTTATCAATATAACTTTTTGCTTCTTTTCCAAGCGGAGTCTCATTTTTAATAGCAGCTCTAAACATATCTCCAGTTGAAATATGCGGAATTGGATAATTCGCTTTAATTTGCTCTGCTTGAGTACCTTTACCCGCTCCTGGTAATCCCATTAAAATAATATTCATCATAATTATTTACCACCTTTTCGTCCTGTAATGAAACTTCTATAGTTCTTCTCTGTTAATTGAGTATTAAGTTGTTTAACTGTCTCTAGTGCTACACTGACAACAATTATTAAACTTGTACCACCAATTTGTACAGATGCTGGTAATTTAGCAATGCTTGTGAATATTGTTGGAAGAACCGAAACAGCTGCTAGGAATATTGAACCTACAAACGTTAGTCTGTATAAAATACCTGTAATGTATTGTTCAGTTTTTTTACCTGGTCTAACCCCTGGAACAAAACTTCCTTGTTTTCTTAAATTATCAGCCATTTTTTCAGGGTTAACTTGCACCATTACATAGAAGTAACAGAACGCAATAATTAATACTACGTATAATGTTAATCCTAGAACATGACTGAAATCGAAATATGATACAATTCTTTGTAACTTTTCGTTATTAGGTGCGAATATCGCAATAGTTCTAGGTAATTGTAAGAATGCGATAGCGAAGATTACTGGGATAACCCCGGCACTGTTCACTTTAAGAGGCAAGTAAGTTGATCTTGCTCCTAACATTCTACGACCTGCTCTCGCTTGAGAGTATTGAATAGGAATTTTACGAATTGCTTCTTGCATGTAAACAACAGCAGCAACAATTCCTATAACAATGATTGCTACAATAACAATTTTTAAAATTGCTAATGTAAGGTTTTCAGCATCTTTAATTTGAGATTCATAAACTTGAATGAATTCCATAGGTAAACGAGCAATAATACCCGCTAAGATAATGATAGAAACACCATTACCAACACCATATTGTGATATCTGATCCCCTAGCCAAAGTAGTAATGCTGTTCCAGCAGTTAATACTAAAGCTACTGTAATGAATCCTATAACAGATGTATCTTTGATTAATCCTTGATAAGCATTATTAAATCCATAAGACATAATAAGCGATTGGATAAATGCTAAGACAATTGCTAAGACTCTTGTTAATTTTTGAGTTTTTTTATGTCCTACTTCACCTTGTTTTGACCACTCGGTTAATGTAGGAATAACATCCATTTGCATAAGTTGAATTACGATAGATGCTGTAATGTATGGCATGATACCCATAGCGAATACAGAGAACTGTTGTAAAGCCCCTCCTGCAAATGTATTAAATATTCCGAATAATCCAGATGCATCTTGGCTTTTAAGAACATCTGCATCTACTCCAGGTATCGGTAAGTAAGAACCGATACGGAATAGGAATATACCAAATAAGGTAAATAAAATTTTATTACGAGTTTCTTTAACTTTAAATAAATTTAGTGATGCACTAAACATATATTATAGCACCTCGCAAACTCCTCCAGCTGCTTCGATAGCTTCTTTTGCTGAAGATGAGAATTTGTGCGCTTGTACAGTTAATTTTTTCTCTAATTTACCGTTAGCTAATACTTTAACACCTGAAAGTTCTTTTTTAATAACTTTAGTTTCTAATAATAGAGCAGGTGATACTACAGTACCATCTTCAAATTTATTTAAGTCGTTAAGATTTACAACTGCAAATTCTTTTCTGTTTACATTGTTAAATCCACGTTTTGGAATACGTCTGAATAATGGGTTTTGTCCACCTTCAAATCCTGGGCGAACTCCACCACCACTACGTGCTTTTTGTCCTTTTTGACCACGTCCTGAAGTTTTACCATTTCCTGATCCAATCCCACGACCTACTCTGTTACGCTCTTTACGAGAACCTTCAACTGGTTGTAATTCATGTAATTTCATTTAGACTAGCACCTCCTTGTATTAATAATTCTTATTTTTCTTCTACTGTTACTAAGTGTGAAACTTTGTTGATCATTCCACGAATCGCAGCGTTATCTTTGTGTTCTACTGTTTGGTGCATTTTTTTAAGACCAAGAGCTTCAACAACTTTTCTTTGATTCTTTGGACGACCAATAGTACTACGAGTTAGGGTTACTTTTAATGTCATGTTCTTTTCCCTCCTCTTATCCTAATAATTCTTCCACAGATTTACCACGTAAAGCTGCTACGTGTTCTACTGTTTGTAATCTTGTTAATCCTTCGATTGTAGCACGAACCATGTTTACTGGTGTGTTTGAACCTAGAGATTTTGATAAGATATTTGAAATACCTGATAATTCTAATACGGCACGAACTGGTCCACCAGCGATAACCCCTGTACCAGGTGCAGCTGGTTTGATTAATACTGAACCTGCTCCAAATTGTCCGATGATTTCGTGAGGTATTGTTCCATTAACTACTGGTACAGTAATTAAGTTATGTTTAGCAGCTTCAACTGCTTTTCTGATTGCATCTGGTACTTCTTGAGCTTTACCAGTACCAAATCCTACGCGACCATTTTTGTCACCTACTACTACTAAAGCAGAGAAACGGAAACGACGTCCACCTTTAACAACTTTAGCTACACGACGAATGGCAACTACGCGTTCTTCAAATTCTTTTTTGATTTCTTCTTGACGCATCTACTTATTTCCCTCCTTATTAGAATACAAGTCCGTTTTCACGTGCTGCTTCAGCTAATGCTTTAACACGTCCGTGATATAGGTATCCTCCACGGTCGAAAACAACTTTTTCAATTCCTTTAGTTTTAGCTACTTCTGCGATTAATTTTCCAACTTCTTTAGCAGCTTCTACACTTGATTTAGAAACGTTCTCAAGTTTTAATGAAGAAGCTTGTGCTAATGTAACACCTTTAGTGTCATCAATAATTTGTGCGTAAATGTTTGTGTTTGAACGGTATACGTTTAAACGTGGAACTTCTGTAGTTCCTTGAACTTTAACACGTACTCTTGCGTGTCTTTTTTTACGAACTTTATTTTTGTCAAGTTTCGTAATCATATTTGAAACACTCCTTTCTGTTATCTATTATTTACCAGTTTTTCCTTCTTTACGGCGAACATATTCACCAACGTAGCGAATACCTTTACCTTTATAAGGTTCTGGAGGACGTACTGCACGAACTTTAGCTGCGTATTGTCCTACTACTTCTTTGTTAATACCTTCGATACTAACTTTAGTGTTTCCTTCAACACCTAATTTAATTCCTTCGATTTCTTCGAATTCAACTGGGTGAGAGTATCCAACACTTAGTACTAATTTTTTACCTTGCATTTGAGCACGGTATCCAACCCCGATTAATTCAAGTTCTTTTTTGAATCCAGCAGATACACCTTCAACCATGTTTGCTAAGATAGCACGAGTTGTTCCGTGTACTGTACGGTGACGTTTAGAGTCAGATGGACGTACTACTGTGATTTCACTTCCTTCAATGTTGAAAGTCATGTCTTTATCAAATTGTTGTTTTAATTCACCTTTAGGTCCTTTAACTGTTGCGAAGTTATCTACGATGTTAACTTCAACCCCTGCAGGTATTGTAATAACTTTATTACCTATACGTGACATTTAATTGGCACCTCCTTATAATATTACCAGATGTAAGCTAATACTTCTCCACCTGTGTTATTTTTACGAGCAACTTTATCAGTTACAACTCCAGTTGAAGTTGATACGATTGCTATTCCTAGTCCGTTTAATACTCTTGGCAGTTCATCTGCTTTAGCGTATACACGTAAACCAGGTTTTGAAATTCTTTTGATTCCTTTAATTACTCTTTCACCTTTTGAGTATTTAAGAGTAAGTTTAAGTTTTCCTTGTTTGTTATCTTCGATGTATTCTACATCTTTAATGAAACCTTCTTGTTTTAAGATTTCTGCAATTTGCTTTTTAATATTTGACGCAGGTAATTCTAATGTTTCGTGTTTAACCATGTTAGCATTACGAATACGTGTTAGCATATCTGCGATAGGATCTGTCATTGTCATTAGGATAAATCCTCCTTTCTTCTACTAATATATTACCAACTTGCTTTTTTAACTCCAGGAATTTGTCCTTTGTAAGCTAATTCACGGAATTTAATACGGCTGATTCCAAATTTTCCAATGTATCCGTGAGGACGTCCAGTTATGCTACAACGATTGTGTAAACGAGCTGGAGCTGAGTTTTTTGGAAGTTTGCTAAGTCCGATGTAATCACCTTTAGCTTTTAATTCCGCTCTTTTAGCTGCATACTTGTCAACTAATTTTTGGCGTTTTAATTCACGCTCTACCATTGCTTTTTTAGCCATGTGTCTTTTACCTCACCTTTCTTATTTTGCGAATGGCATACCACATAGTGTTAATAACTCACGAGCTTCTTCATCAGTGTTAGCTGTTGTTACTATTACGATGTCCATACCACGTACTTTACTTACTTTATCGTAATCAATTTCAGGGAAAATTAATTGTTCTTTAACACCTAGTGTGTAGTTACCACGACCATCGAATGCTTTTTTAGAAACACCGTGGAAGTCACGTACACGTGGAAGTGCTACAGTTACTAATTTGTCGAAGAATTCATACATTCTTTCTCCACGTAAAGTAACTTTAGCCCCGATAGGCATACCTTCACGAAGTCTATAAGTAGCGATTGATTTTTTAGCTCTTGTTACTAATGGTTTTTGACCAGAAATTAAAGCTAATTCTGCTACTGCGTTGTCTAGGGCTTTAGAGTTTTGCACAGCATCACCTACACCCATGTTAATTACGATTTTTTCAATTTTTGGTACTTGCATAACACTGCTGTACTCAAATTTTGTCATTAATTCTTTTGTTATCTCAGATTTAAATTTATCTTCTAAACGAGCCATCTAAAATAGTGCCTCCTTTCTTCAACTATTATTATATTTCTTTTCCTGATTTTACTGCGATACGTACTTTCTTACCATCTTTTTCTTCGAAACGTACTCTTGTCGCTTTTCCAGTTTCAGGATCTTGTAACATTACGTTTGATACGTGAATTGCTGCTTCTTTTTCAACGATTCCACCTTGAGGTGCATCTTGAGAATTCTTAACGTGTTTTTTAATGATGTTAACACCTTCTACAACAACACGATCTTTTTTAGGTTGTGCTTCGATTACTGTACCAACTTTACCTTTGTCTTTACCAGTAATTACTACAACTTTATCACCTTTTTTAATGAACATTTCTTGTTAACCTCCTTCTTTACTGTACTTTTTATATTATAATACTTCTGGAGCTAGTGATACGATTTTCATGTAGTTACCGTCTCTTAATTCACGAGCAACTGGTCCGAAAATACGTGTACCACGTGGGCTCTTATCATCACGGATAATTACACAAGCATTTTCATCAAATTTAATATATGAACCGTCGTTACGACGAGCTCCTGTTTTTGTACGAACGATTACGGCTTTAACTACTTCACCTTTTTTAACAACTCCACCTGGTGTTGCTTTTTTAACAGAACATACAATTACGTCACCAATGTTAGCAACTTTACGTCCTGAACCACCTAGAACTTTGATTGTTAAAACTTCTTTTGCTCCTGAGTTATCAGCCACTTTTAAGCGTGTTTCTTGTTGAATCATGCGCTTTTTGCCTCCTTCTTAGGGTTTATCCTAGTTTTATTAGATTATAACTGCTTCTTCTACTACTTCTACTAAACGGAAGTTTTTAGTTGCAGATAATGGACGAGTTTCCATTATTTTAACGATATCATTTAATTTAGCAACATTGTTTTCATCATGTGCTTTGAATTTTTTAGAATATTTAACACGTTTACCGTATAGAGGGTGTTTTTTGTAAGTTTCTACTAAAACTGTGATTGTTTTATCCATTTTATCAGAAACTACTTTTCCAACGTAAACTTTTCTATCATTTCTCTCAGTCATGTTTGCCTCCTATATTATTTATTCGCTAATTCTCTTTCGCGAATAACAGTTTTCATACGAGCGATTGATTTTCTAACTTGACTAATACGAGCTGTATTTTCTAATTGACCAGTTGCCAATTGGAAGCGTAAGTTGAAAAGCTCTTCTTTTAATTCTTTGATTTTTGTTTCTAACTCTTGTGAAGTTAATTCTCTAATCATTGATTTGAATTCATTTGTTTTCATTATGCTTCACCACCTGTTTCTTCACGTTTTACAAATTTACATTTAACAGGTAACTTGTGAGATGCAAGTCTTAGAGCTTCACGTGCAACTTCTTCACTTACTCCAGCAACTTCGAACATCACTCTACCTGGTTTAACGATTGCAACCCATCCTTCTACTGCACCTTTACCAGATCCCATACGTACTTCTAATGGTTTTTTAGTGTAAGGCATGTGAGGGAAGATTTTAATCCAAACTTTACCACCACGTTTCATATAACGAGTCATCGCTATACGAGCAGCTTCTATTTGACGAGAAGTAACTCTTGCTGCAGTAGTAGCTTGTAATCCAAATTCACCGAAATCTACTACGTTTCCGCCTTTAGATTTACCTTTTGTTGATTGTCTGTGTTGACGACGATATTTAACACGTTTAGGCATTAACATAAATTAGTTACCTCCTTTTTCAGATTTTCTAGTTGGTAATACTTCACCACGGTTAATCCAAACTTTAACTCCAAGTTTACCATAAGTTGTATCTGCTTCTTCGTGAGCGTAGTCGATGTCTGCTCTTAATGTGTGTAGTGGCACTGAACCTTCTGAGTAGTGTTCTGCACGAGCGATATCTGCTCCACCAAGACGTCCTGATACTTGAGTTTTGATTCCTTTAGCTCCTGCTCTCATAGCTCTTTGGATAGCTTGTTTTTGAGCACGACGGAATGATACACGAGCTTCTAATTGACGAGCAATGTTTTCAGCTACTAATTTAGCGTCGATATCAACTTTTTTGATTTCAACTACATTAATGTGTACTCTTTTTCCAGTTAATTTGTTTAATTCTAATCTTAATTTATCAATTTCAGAACCACCTTTACCGATAACCATACCTGGTTTACCAGTGTGTACTGAAATGTTTACTTTCTTATCAAATCTTTCAATTTCTACTTTAGAAACTGAAGCGTCTTTTAATTGTTTACTGATGAACTCACGGATTTTGAAATCTTCGTGTAAGTTAGCAGCGAAATCTTTTTCCGCATACCATTTTGAATCCCAATCACGAATAACTCCAACACGTAAGCCTATTGGATGTACTTTTTGACCCACAGTTTGTAGCCTCCTTTAACTAGTTTAGCTTTTATAATTTCTTAATTTTTATTATTTGTTGTCACTTAAAACGATAGTAATGTGACTTGTTCTTTTGTTGATTGAACTTGCAGCACCTTTTGCTCTTGGACGGAATCTTTTAAGAGTTGGTCCTTCATTTGCAAATGCTTGTGATACTACTAAGTCTTCTACATTCATTCCATAGTTGTGTTCAGCGTTAGCAGCAGCTGATTTAATAACTTTAGCTACTGGTAAAGAAGCTGATTTAGTTGTGAATTCTAAAATTCCTAATGCTTCGCCCACTTTTTTTCCACGTACTAAGTCTAATACTAATCTTACTTTACGAGGAGCGATGCGGACTGTCTTAGCGATTGCTTTTGACTCCATGAATGTGCCTCCTTGATTTTACTTATTTCTAAATTATCTTCTTGTTTTTCTGTCGTCTGCAACGTGACCTTTGTAAGTTCTTGTTGGTGCAAACTCACCTAATTTGTGTCCTACCATATCTTCAGTCACATATACAGGTACATGTTTTCTTCCGTCATATACTGCAAAAGTAAGTCCTATGAATGTTGGGAAGATTGTTGAACGACGAGACCAAGTTTTAATTACTTGTTTCTTTTCTTGTTCGTTCATTTTTTCAACTTTTGCTAATAAGTGGTGATCAGCGAATGGTCCTTTTTTTAAACTACGAGCCATTGTGTTATCTCCTTTCCGATACTTTGCATACTTAAGGCTTTGGTAAAGAGCACTTGCTCCTCACCAACTAACCTTTGTTTAAATTTATTATTTAGTTCTAGCACGTACGATAAATTTGTTTGAACGAGCTTTTTTAGAACGAGTTTTCTTACCAAGAGTAGGTTTACCCCATGGTGACATTGGTGATTTACGTCCGATTGAAGTACGTCCTTCACCACCACCGTGTGGGTGATCGTTCGGGTTCATAACAGATCCACGTACAGTTGGTCTTTTACCTAACCAACGAGTTCTACCGGCTTTACCGATATTTACTAGTCCGTGTTGTTCGTTACCAACTTCACCGATTGTAGCACGGCAAGTTGCTAAGATCATTCTTACTTCTCCTGATTTAAGACGTACTAATACGTATTTACCTTCTTTACCAAGTACTTGAGCACTTGCTCCAGCTGAACGTACTAATTGTCCACCTTTACCAGGTTTAAGTTCGATGTTGTGAATTAATGTCCCTACAGGGATGTTTGCTAGTGGTAATGCATTACCAACTTTAATATCAGCAGTTTCACCAGATACTACGATTTGTCCTACTTTAAGTTCTTTAGGAGCGATGATGTATCTTTTTTCTCCATCTACATAGTGTAATAGAGCGATGTTCGCTGAACGGTTTGGATCGTACTCGATAGTAGCAACTTTTGCTGGTACGTTGTCTTTATTTCTCTTGAAGTCAATAATACGGTATTGTTTCTTGTGCCCTCCACCGTGGTGACGAACAGTGATTTTACCTTGGTTATTTCTTCCCGCTTTTTTCGGTAGCGGCGCTAATAATGACTTTTCTGGTTTGTTAGTTGTAATTTCCGCGAAATCTAATGACGTCATGTTACGACGACCGTTAGTTATAGCTTTATATACTTTAATTGCCATTTGTCATTTTTCCTCCTTAATGGTATTTGTTATTCTTAAGCGAATAATCCTTCGATTGTTTGTCCTTCTGCTAACTTAACGATTGCTTTTCTACGTTTGTTAGTGTAACCACCGTATCTTCCAACACGACGGAATTTTGGTTTGTAGTTCATTACGTTTACTTTCTCAACTTTTACTCCGAAGATTTCTTCGATAGCTTGTTTAATTTGAGTTTTGTGAGCGCGTGTGTCTACTAGGAAAGTGTATTTATTTTCTTGCATTAATAAATAACTTTTTTCAGTTAGTACTGGGCGTTTGATAATATCGCGTGCTTCCATTATGCTAATACCTCCCCAACTTTTTCTACTGCATCTTTAGTGAATACAACTTTGTTACTTCCTAAGATGTCTAATACGTTAAGACCAGTTGTTTCTACGAATTCAACTCCTGGAATATTTCTTCCTGATAAAACAGTATTTTCTTCTAGTTCAGTAACTACGAATAATACTTTTTTCTCTAGGCTAAGGTTTGATAACATTTCTTTAAAGTTTTTAGTTTTAATTGTATCAAATGATAAACTTTCTAATGCAAATACTTCGTTAGCTGCTACTTTAGAAGATAAAGCAGAACGTAATGCTAAACGACGCATTTTACGAGGCATTTTGAAGCTGTAGCTACGTGGTGTAGGTCCGAATACAATTCCACCTCCACGCCATTGTGGTGAACGGATAGATCCTTGACGAGCACGACCTGTTCCTTTTTGACGCCATGGTTTGCGACCACCACCTGAAACTTCAGAACGTCCTTTTGTTTTGTGTGTACCTTGACGAAGTGATGCTCTTTGTAAAGTTACAGCTTGGAATAAAACGTGTTGATTTGGTTCAATTCCGAATACTGCTTCATTAGCTTCAACTGCACCAACTTTAGTACCGTCTTGTTTAAATAAATCTAATTGTGGCATTATCTATTTTCCTCCTTCCGTATATTTTCCGATTATTTACCAGATTTAACTGCTGATTGGATTTTTACGAAGCTTTTCTTAGATCCTGGAATACATCCTTTAACTAGGATTAATCCATTTTCTACATCTACGCTTACGATTTCTAAGTTTTGAGTAGTAACTGTAACTCCACCCATTTGACCTGGTAATGCTTTACCTTTGAATACACGGTTAGGTGCTACAGGTCCCATTGACCCAGGACGACGGTGGTAACGAGAACCGTGAGCCATTGGTCCGCGGCTTTGTCCATGACGCTTGATTGCCCCTTGGAATCCTTTACCTTTACTTACTCCTGTTACGTCAACTAAGTCCCCTGCTGCAAAAATATCAACTTGGACTTCTTGACCTACTTCATAATTAGCTACTTCTGCATCTCTGATTTCGCGTACGAAACGTTTTGGAGCAGTGTTAGCTTTATCTGCGTGACCTTGTTCAGGTTTGTTCGCAACTTTTACTAAACGGTCTTTACGCTCTTTGTCGTAAGGACGTTTATCGTCGAATCCTAATTGGATTGCGTTGTATCCTTCAACTTCTTCTGTTTTCTTTTGTAATACGACGTTACCTTTCGCTTCAACTACTGTTACTGGGATTAATTCTCCATTTTCAGCGAAGATTTGAGTCATACCTACTTTTCTTCCTAAGATACCTTTGGTCATCGAAAGTCACCTCCTATAATTATAATTTTAATTCGATGTCAACACCTGATGGTAAGTTTAAGCTGATTAAAGCGTCAACTGTTTTTTGTGTTGGTTCAATAATATCGATTAGGCGTTTGTGTGTACGTTGTTCGAATTGTTCACGGCTATCTTTGTAAATGTGAACTGAACGTAAGATTGTGTATACTGCTTTTTCCGTTGGTAATGGAATTGGTCCAGAAACTTTTGCTCCAGAACGTTTTGCAGTTTCAACAATTTTCTCTGCACTTTGATCTACTAATCTGTGATCATATCCTTTAAGACGAATACGAATTTTTTGTTTTGCCATCATTTCTCCTCCTATACATTTATTCGCCGCTATCTAGTAGCGACTTCTCCACGAAAGTTCTCCAGCACGCCATGCCATGGCAAAGCGGCCGGGCGTGTCAGTAACCTTTCGCTTCAACGCAAGTCTTTTTCAAGACCAACATTTATTATTATACATGGTAAAAGCATATAATGCAAGAGTTTTGACGAAAAAATTTTAAAAAAATTTATGAATATGTTTTCTATCTTTTTAGATTTTTTTCTTTAGTCAATATAGATTATATTATATAGAAGAAAAAATTATTTTCCTTCTTAAAATTTAAAAAAACTCAGGGTTTTTACATCCTAAGTTCTTTTAAAATCATATTTTATTTTAACGGTAAAATATTATATTGAATATCTAGATCAGATGATAATAAATGAGATATTTTACAACGTAATTTAATATTGTCTAGTACACCTTGTCTATCACCCGCTGCTAGTTGTTCCTCTGTTCTATCCACATGAACATTAACTACAATTTTTCTATTATCGTAATCTACCACTAATTCAGTTTCAATTACTAAATCTACTAATTCGTAAGCTCTGAAGAAATATCCTTTTGCACACATACTCACACATCCATTGTATGCTGATGCGAATAGATCCATTGGACCATCTTTACTTTCTTCTATAAACATTTTATATTCTCCACCTAGTGGTGTTGTTGCATATGAAGTAAAACCTTCTTTAATTTTTAAATTAGACGTATACATAACAGTCTCCCTTTGTATATTTGATTTTAAGATTTCTCTTAATAAGTTTATTATACTCTTCTGAGTAATTTTTGTACACTATTTATTCTCAACAATTTCTTTAACTGTTTCAACTAAATCTACATCTTTGTATTTATAGTTTACACCAGCAAAATCCATATGTTTCGTGATATCATTCGTTTGTAAAATTAGCGTTGCTCCCGATGCAGCTGCAGCTAACGCCCCTGGTCGCGAATCTTCTATAGCTATAACATTATTTATACTAACTCCTAATTTTTCAGCTACCAACAGATAGATATCTGGAGCTGGTTTAGGTGTGACCTTATCTTCTTTCGTAGCTATAACTGATATATATTTTTCAAAACCTTTTCTTTGAAGACCAGTTTCAATATGTTCTCTTTTACCATTTGAAGCTATCCCCATTTTTATCCCATGAGTATGTAGGTATTCCATAAGTTCCGCAATACCTGGTAATACAGGTGCATTATGGTAATTATCTAGAATACGCTTAGTAATCTCCGCCTCAAACTTATCGTAATCCTCACTAGACATGCTATATCTTTCATTATAGTATTTCTTACTTGTTTCTTCATTCGTTCCTGAAACATTTTTTATGTAGTCCATCTTATCTAATTTTTGACCTAATACCTCTTCAGTTAAGTCACGCATGTTTTCATAGTAAACTTTTTCTGTATCTACTATCGTTCCATCAAAATCAAATATTACCGCTTCTAATTTTTCCACTTTATTTCTCCTTTTTTTCTATTTAAACATATATTTACTATTTTATAATGTATTTACTAAAATTCAAAATTATTTGGACGAAATAAAGAGCAACTTTGAAACTGAAACTTCAATTCCACCTAGTTGCTCCTTTTTATATTTTCGTTATTATAGCAAAAGTACTACTATATTATTCAAATCTTACTAATTTTTCAGCTTTAATCCTTACAGACGGTCTTCCATCTTTTTCTTTTTTGCCTAGTGCAATTAACATCACAGGCACTAAGTTTTCCTCTAATTCAAATAACTCTGCTACTTTATCTCTCATAAATCCACCGATAATATTAGTGTCATATCCTTTAGCATAAGCTATATTAGTAAATTGCATCGTCCATAATCCACAATCAAAGTAAACACCTTCTCTATTTTTATCAACTGGGATTTTTTCTAATTGAGGAACCATACCTTTTTCAAAGCCATCTTTAACTTCTTGAGTCATATAACCTTTTTCTACAGCCTCACCATATATCTCGTCAAACTTATTATAGTAGTTTAAATCCCCTAGTACAATAATCATCGCAGCAGAAGTATCATTTTGAATTTTATTGTAGTTGGCGCTACCTAATTTCTCTTTCCCTTCCGGAGTATCTACCACGATATATCTCCAAGGTTGTAGGTTACAAGATGAAGGAGCAATATTCGCTTCATCTAACATTTCTATAATTTCTTCACGTTTAATTTTAACATCAGTATCAAAATACTTAACTGACTTCCTTCCTTTTATCACTTCAAAAAACTCTGGACTTTTCTTACCTAATAGTGCATTAAAAAAGTTTCTCACTTATCTTCTCCTTCTATAATTCTATTTTTATATTCTCTCTATAAAATCATCTTCTGATTTTAAACAACTCGTAAATTATACTATACTTGATAATTTCTATCAACTAATACAGCTTATAATATAAAAATTAAACAAGTAGCCAATATCATATCAATCAGCTACTTGCTTTAAACAATAATTTTATATCGTAATGATAATATGTTCCTTTTACACATTATCGAATTTTCCATTATAAAATTTATCATAGTTTTCTATTTCCCTAATAATATATCCAAGATCATCTTTGGTTTAGTTACCATAAGAAGATGATCTGACTCCTCTATTTGCGTATAATTCATCCCTATCAACTTAAAGTAAGAAAATACTGTAAGTTTATCAAACACAGCCCTACTTCTTTTTAATAGTTCTAAATTATCTATCCCCGCATACAAAGATAAATAATCATACTCTGTTTGCGAGCTCGGTCTCACCATATATTCACTACCTACTTTACTGAGTTTTTTTAGGATTAACTCCACTAAAAACTCATCCCTCATCTCTTCTACACTAAGTGTCTTTGATAGATATTCTTCTTTACTAGTGAACTTTATCTCTGGTTCAAAATATGTTTTTAACACCGATTCAGGAGGTATAGGTTCTAAGCCCTCGATGATGATTAGATTAACACCATCAAGGTATTCACTAAAAATCTCTAAACCGTTAAGTAAAACGACAGTACCATAAGAAGCAGTTACGATGTAACCTCCTCTTTTTACTTGTGTCATTTTATTTAATAGCACCTGCTCAATTTCTTTTTTTGATATAGATTTAAAACTCTCTTCGGTAAATTCAATAAAATCAAAGGTTTGGTCTGGCATATTTTCTAAGACTCTCGCCCAAATATATCTATCCCAACCTAGTGGATTAACAAACAAGATATCTGTCATAGTAATCATCCTTTCAAATATCTATACTAAAATCCTAATTCGTCACCAAAATCCTCTAATTTATTTACAAGTATCGCCCCCTCTTTAATGTACTCATTCATTGCATAACTCATCTTATCGCCAAATTTTCCCGGTAGGCAGAATACATCAGAACCTACATCTAAGGCGAAATCCACCGTCCTCTGTGTACCACTCCTTTTTGCTGCCTCAGTTACCAAAAGGGCATTAGAAAGACCAGCAACAAGCCTATTTCGTTCTAAAAACTTATATTTCCTTATAGGCGAAGTTGGAAAATACTCAGATATAATAAGATGGTTTCGTTCTAGCTCTTTATAGAGCTTATAACTTTGTTCCGGATAAATAATGTTGTGCCCATGAGCTATTACACCTATAGTGTATCCTTTACTTTTTAAAGCTCCCTCATGAGCAAGGCTATCGACACCTGTAGCAAGACCACTTACTACCACAAAATTATTCATCGTTAAATACGGCACTATACTATCGAGAGCATCTTTCGAATACGAGGTATTATTTCTACTTCCTACTATAGAAATTTTTCTCCTAAACAACAGTAGATCCTTATTACCTCTATAAAAGATAACGTACGGATAATCATAAACTCTAAAAAGTTCCTTAGGATAATAAACATCATCGCAGAACATATATCTCACATTATAAAATTCAAAATAACTCTCAAAATCAAACTCCATATTATTATGAAGTTTGGTATAGATTTCCTCAGCATTACTTCCAAAATATACAGCTAACTCTGGTATTGATAATTCCAAAATCTTCTCTATACTATTTAAATCATTAAATACCTTATGTAATTTAAGCGTAGTAACCTTCTCAATTGCCACTAATGAAAGCAGTACTCTTTTCTGTTCTTCTGTAAAATTCTCACTATACTCCCACATAGTTTTATCCTCTTACTTTTCATTCTCAACTAATAAAGCATAATATGCTTTAAATACTTTTAAGAAAATCTCT
>CALIWM010000388.1:0-2352 GCA_938046645.1 uncultured Gemella sp.
AAAGCCATTGGCTCCATTTTTTGTAGATGCTGCATATGTATTCTTAGGTATGGCGATGGCTGCTTTAGGAATGAGTGTTAATTTCAAAGTTATTAAAGAACGTGGTGTAAGAGTATTTACAGCGTGTTTCTTATCGTCTGTTATTTTAATGGTAGTTTGTTACTTTGTAGCTAGATTTATCTTTTAGTAGTAGACTAAAGAAGGTTTAAGTGATAATAAAAAAATAATATCAAAGAGGAGAAAAATTATGACGATTACAAAATTATTAGGGATAAAGTATCCGGTGTTTCAAGGCGCTATGGCTCAAATAGCTAGACATGAACTTGTTTCAGCGGTATCGAATGCAGGGGCGTTAGGTATTTTAGCTTCTGGAGGAGTAAGTCCAGAAGAGCTTCGTAAAGAAATTCAGCAATGTAAAAAACTTACAGATAAACCTTTCGGTGTTAATCTTATGCTTATGATGCACAATATTGATGAAATAATAGATGTTGTAATAGAAGAAGGTGTAAAAATCGTTACAACAGGTGCAGGTACTCCGAGAAAATACATGCCACGCTTAAAAGAGGCAGGGATAAAAGTAATTCCAGTAATTCCTTCTGTAAAAGCTGCGGTGAAAATGGAAGAATTAGGTTGTGACGCAGTTGTTGTAGAAGGGATGGAAGCAGGAGGACATGTAGGAACTAGTACTACAATGGCGTTGTTGCCGCAGGTAACTGCTGCGGTGAAAATTCCCGTTATAGCAGCTGGAGGAATCGCGGATGGTCGCGGGATGGCTGCTGCATATTGTTTGGGAGCAAGTGGAGTTCAGATGGGAACTGTATTCTTAGCTTCTGATACAAAGCGACGAATCAAACTGCTATTTCCTAATTGGCTGTTATGATCTTGCATAAACTCATACCAGTATTCTTCATTTGTCTGCATATGATCACCATAACGCTCTTTTTGTAGTTCTGTACCAATCGCAAACATACCCTGTGCCGCATTACCAAAACCGCCAAGAACATCAGTTGCTTCAACACCAATTACCTTTGCACCTGCTTCACTAGCTGCTAACGCCGCAAGAGTTCCTGATGCTCCCATACCAACAACTAATACATCTGTATCTACAGTTTCATCTTCTCCTTTTTTAGCTGCAGTATCCTCAACTTTTAGTCCAGCTTGTTCGAAAACAGACTTAGCCGCTTTGATAATTGCTTTACTAGAAATTGTTGAACCAGACACTACATCCACATTAGGGCTCTGCTTTTCTTTGATTTCCTTTGCTAATTGTTCCGCTGCAGCTCCACCCTTATCAGGCGTTTCTTTTGATGCATCAATTGTTACATCTTCTACTTTTCCACCACTAACCTTTAGTGTGACCTTGATATCTCCACCAAATCCTTTTTCACTTGCTGAAAATTCACCGTCTTTTGCTCCACCGGCTTTCTGGGTACATCCAAATAAGCTACATGCGAGCATGGTAGATAACATTAACTTACCAAACTTCTTCATTATTTCCCTCCTGAGATTTATACATAGATAATAGTATTTTGATATTTTTATCACAATGTGTATTTCTTATTTAAAAAGTGTTTTAATCTTAGGTGTATAGGAACAAACATCATGATAAATAAAGATATTCAACTATTTAAATCCTCGAATGGTAAGACATCTACAATATCGATGCTATATTGTGATGAAGACACCGATATTCATCTTAAAAATCGTAATTACCAAATGTATCATGGAGATATTGTCCTCTGCCATCCTGATATCACGTGGGCATCGACCAATAAGATAACTATTATTTCTTTTAATGAATCTTTTTTTGATTCTCTATTTTATAGTCAAATTGCAGACTGTAAAATTATTTATGATTTTATCACTACAAGAAATTCATGCGAGCATGATTATCTATTCTTTAAGGCTGATACCTCCAACGATTTCAAAAATCTGTTCAAATTCTTAAAACGTGAGATTCGTCATACGGATATCTACTCAGTGAAGCTTCAGCATTTACTTGCAGTGGGACTATTTACCCTACTTGATCGGAAACGCCCTACAAATCTTGTTGTGCAAAATTCTACAATGATTGCTAAAAATCGTTTTGGAAAGATTCTAAAGTATATGGGAGATCATTTTGATGAATGTACTCTACAAGATATTGCGTCAAAGTTCTCTTATAACCCTGATTATCTTTCTTCGATGTTTAAGCGTATTACAGGTATCTCTTTCTCAGAGAAATTACTATATATCCGGTTAGAAGAATCTTGTCGTCTTTTGAAAACATCTGATTACTCAATTGAGGAAATTTCTTCCTTAATTGGATTTAAAGATAAAAGTTATTTCAATCGTAAATTTAAAGAACAGTAT
>CALIWM010000389.1:0-3442 GCA_938046645.1 uncultured Gemella sp.
AAATTTAAGAACAAAACAGATTTTATAATTTCACAAAAAAGGAAAAATGGATTTGTATTTGAAATGATATTTGATTCAAAAAATAGAATGGATATAGAAATTTTAGATAAAAATAAATTAAATGCTATTATTGATAAAATGAGAAATAAAATGGGAAATATTGGTTATGATTTAAATTTTAATGAAAATAAAGAAAAAATAGAAATTTTTTTTAAACTTAAATTCTTTAGTACAGGAATGGTAAATGATATTTTAAATATAAGTTTGAGTGAAAAAGTAATAAAAAAAATGAAGGACAAAAATTTCGATACAAGCACAGAAAAAATAATTGATAATTTTATTTTTAAAAGATTTATTATTATTTATGTGCTTCGGCATTAATAAAAACTAAGGAGAATTTTCTATTTATGTTAGAACGTCTTTTTAAATTAAAAGAGAATAATACTAATACTAGAACTGAAGTAGTTTCTGGTTTGATTACATTTTTCTCTATGAGTTATATTTTAGTAGTAAATCCAGCTGTTTTATCAGCAGCAGGTATTCCATTAGATAGAGTATTTACAGCGACAATAATCGCAATTTTAGTCGGTACTTTAATTATGGCATTAGCAGCAAACTATCCTATAGTAGTTGCACCAGGTATGGGGATAAACTCATATTTTGCAACACTAGCTGCTACATCAGGTTATAACTATAAAACTTTATTAGCAACGTGTTTTTTAGGAGCTGTTATTTTTGTAATTTTATCAGCAACAAAATTCCGTGAAAGTTTAATTGATTCAATTCCTAATAATTTAAGACATGGGATTTCAGCAGCAATTGGATTGTTTATCGCATTTTTAGGGCTTAAAAACTCTGCTCTTATTGTAGCAAATCCACACACAATTCTTTCATTAGGAGATTTAAAGAATCCTGTAGCTTATATGACAATCTTAGGTATCTTTATTATCCTTGTTCTATTAGCTTTAGAAGTAAAAGGAGCTATTTTCATTGGGATGGCAGTAGTTGCTATTATTTCATACTTTACAGGGATGTTAAAAGTAGAAAAAGTCTTTGGTATTCCTCACATGGATTTAAGCTTACTATATAATCCAGTTAGTGAAAGTATTAATGCCTTACAATTAGGATTATACGGAATAGTATTCACATTCTTAATGGTAACATTATTTGACACTACAGGTACAATGGTTGCAGTAACTACTCAAGCAGGATTAGTTAAAAATGGAAAAATGGAAAGAGCAAAAGAAGCTTTATTAGCTGACTCATTTGCTTCACTAGCAGGATCTTTATTTGGAACTACTCCAACTTCAGCTTATATCGAATCTTCTGCAGGGGTTGCTAATGGAGGACGTACAGGTCTTACAGCTTTAACAACAAGTATCTTAGTTGTAATTTCAATTTTCTTATTCCCACTTGCAAGTAGCTTAGCTTCAGTACCAGCAATTACATCACCAGCGTTAATCATCATCGGATCATTCATGATGGAAAGTATTGCTAAAATTGATTGGTCTGATATCACAGAGGCATTCCCAGCATTCGTAACAATTGTTGGTATTCCACTTACAGGTTCAATTAATGATGGTATTGCATTTGGATTTATCTTCTACGTAGTATTAAAATTATCAAAAAAACAATGGAAAGATATTCACCCATTAATGTATATCTTTGCTATATTATTCGTAATACAATTACTATGGTTACATGTATAATAATGATAAACGAATTCAAGAATAAAATTGAATTCGTTTTCTTTTTTGTTTTATAAATTATCTGATAACACTTAAAAAAAATAAAAAAAATCTAAAATATTTTCAAAAAAAATTGCCTTTTTATTAGAGATATAGTATTATAGATGTACTATATAAATTAAGAAAGGAAATATTATATATGAAAAAAGGTTTATTAACCGGATTGTTATTATTTGGTATCTTTTTTGGTGCTGGAAACTTAATCTTTCCACCAGCACTAGGAGTTAGTGCAGGAGGAAACTTTTGGCCAGCAATTTTAGGATTTGTTGTTTCAGGAGTAGGTATAGCGATTGTTACACTTATTGTAGGAGCGCTTAATCCAAATGGTTATGGAGCAGAGATGGATGAAAAGATTTCACCATTATTCTCAACAGCGTACTTAGTTTTACTTTATTTATCAATTGGACCACTTTTTGCGATTCCAAGAACTGCAGCAACTGCATTTGATATTGGAGTAGCACCAGTTGTAGCTGGAAGTAGTTTACCTTGGTTATTAATTTTTACAATTATTTATTTTGTATGTGCGTTCTTATTAGCGGTTAACCCAACTAAAATTTTAAATAGTGTGGGTAAAGTTTTAACACCTATCTTTGCTTTATTAATCGTAATTTTAGTAATCTTAGGAGTTTCTAAATTCAACTCAACAGGAGAAGCTGCTAAAACTTATGCAACTAGTGGTTTAGCATTCGGTACAGGATTTATCGAAGGATACAATACACTTGATGCTTTAGCTTCAGTAGCATTCTGTATCATTGCGATGAGTGCTTTAAAACAATTAGGATTTAAAGATAAAAAAGAATTTTTATCAAGTGTATGGATCGCTGGTATTGCAACAGGTATTGGATTTAGTATCTTATACGTTGGATTAGGATTATTAGGTAACAAATTTGCAGTTCCTGCAGAAGTACTTGCTAACCCTAAAGTTAACAAAGGTGCATATGTACTATCTGAATCAGCACGTCAATTATTCGGTAATTTCGGAAGTATGTTCTTAGGAATCATGGTAATTCTAACATGTTTCACTACAACAGTAGGATTAATCGTGGCAACTTCAGAATTCTTTAACAAAAAATTCCCGCAACTTTCATACAAAACGTATGCAACATTATTCACAGTTGTAGGATTTGCTATCGCAAACGTTGGATTACAAAGTGTTATTCAATTCTCAGTACCAATGCTTTTATTCCTATACCCAATCACAATTGCATTAGTATTAATAGTTATTGTTAACAAATACGTTGCATTATCTAAATTAGGAATGCAATTAACAATGGCAGTAGTTACACTAATCTCTATACTTTCTGTAGTAGGAAGCACATTTAAAGTGGCTGCTTTAAGTGGTCTAATCGCAAAACTTCCTCTAGCAGCTCAAAGTCTAGAATGGTTAGTACCAGCAGTAGTTTGTTTAGTAATTGCGGCTGTATTACCAAATAGACAAAAAGGTAAAGTTTATGATTTCAGTGAACTATAATTTTTAGAATAACAAAAAGCATTAGCTCTCAAGTAAGAGCTAGTGCTTTTTTCTTTATATTAGTTTTTTTACTTCATCTAGTAAGAACATCTTAACATTTAAAGATGAAGTGAATTTTTCTATATTGGACAATTTATCTTTATCGATAGTATTTGTTGTTTTATAAGCTCGGATAAGCTGATTTTTAGGTGTGTTCTCAGCAGATATAAACTCAACTATATCA
>CALIWM010000390.1:0-3242 GCA_938046645.1 uncultured Gemella sp.
AATACTTTGACATCAAGATCGACTATGTAGATATCACAGCAGAAGAGTTTGAAGCCAAGATGACCGCCTTTCAAGACAAACTCTCAGACCTCTTCCAGCAATCGCATACATTGGAGCAGGAGATTGAAGAGCAAATGAAGGGGTTGCAGTATGAAGCTTAGATGTTTAGGAGATTTTGTTGAGTTGCGACAAGGGTTGGCAATTAATAAAGGGAGTGCCCATCTTGTTTCTGACATTCAAGATATTACTTATTGCTACCCTTTGTTGAGAATTGCTGATATGATGGATTCAAATTTTAGTAAGTTTGTATCCAAAGATGTTAATAGCTCAGTAATAGCTAATCCTCAGGATATTATTTATACTAGAACTGGTCAGATTGGACTTGCTTTTAGAGGTATGCAAGGAGTAGTTCATAACAATTCATTTATTGTGTCGTTAAAAACTGATGAACTTGAAAAGGATTATTTATATACTGTTTTAAATTCTAATTTTGTTAAAAAGCAAGCCAATTCACAAGCTAAAAACTCAGTACAACCAGATTTGACTCATACAATGTTTAAATCTATGGTTATACCGGTACCTGAGTCTAAGAAAGAACAAAATAGAATTTCAAAAATTATTAATAATATTAATCAAAAAATCCAAATCAACAACCAAATCAACCAAGAGTTGGAAGCCATGGCTAAGACCCTCTATGACTACTGGTTTGTGCAGTTTGATTTCCCAGACCAGAATGGCAAACCCTACAAATCATCAGGCGGAAAGATGGTCTATAACCCAGAACTTAAACGCGAAATCCCAGAGGGATGGGGCGTGACCACATTTTCAAGTTGGATTTCAGAGAATAAAACGGGAGATTGGGGGAAAGAGACTAGTGAAGGAAATTATACATTAGAGGTTGATTGTATTCGTGGTGCTGATATAAATGGCTTGTCAGGAAATGGGAAAACAGATATGCCAACACGTTTTATCCTAGAAAAGAACAAAAATAAACTGTTGACAGATTTTGATATTGTTATTGAAATATCTGGAGGAAGTCCCACTCAATCTACAGGTCGTATTGTAGGTATTAGTAAAAATGTACTAAATCGATTTGAATTACCTTTAATCTGTTCAAATTTCTGCAAGGCAGTTTCACTAAGCGAACAAGAAACTTTCTATAACTTTATATATGAATGGAAAAATCTATATGATAATGGTGTTTTATTTAGTTGGGAAGGAAAGACAAGTGGAATAAAAAATCTACTGTTCGATTCCTTCATTACTAACTATCAGATTTCAGAACCACCAATTGATTTAATGAGGCAATTTTTTGATTACGCATCTTCGGTAGATAGAAAAATACAATTATTATTAAAACAAAATCAAGAACTTACCCAACTTCGCGATTGGCTTTTGCCAATGCTGATGAATGGACAGGTGAAGGTGGAGTAGGGGAAAGAGGCATAAATTGATTCAAATAAATATTAATGACGAAAAAAACCGGTTGATTTCTTTTAGTCAACAACCAGATTTTGATGAATATGTTAAGATTTTTCTAATTAAAATTAAGAAAAATGAGATTTTTTTATATAAACAAGATGCTGATAAGAAAACTAAAGAAAATATACTTAAAGCAATTATTGAAAGTATGAATAAATCTACTTTTAGTAATCGAGAAATAAAACCATATGATCCAGTTATAACATATAAGAATGTACATGAGCAAGTAGAGGTTTCAGAATATGAAAATATTCAATCTGTAATTTCACAATTTAATGATGAACAACAACATCTACTAAGTACAAGTTGTGAGACGGAGAAAGATTTGCATAACTATTTGATTGAAATAAAGAAGAATAGTACTATTAATCTAAAATTTATAGGTTCTTTTGTGAATGCATTTCAATTGGAAAAAAAGATGTTATTTGGTAATTTTACGGATAGTAAAATTAAATTAAGGGAACGAAATAATCTATTTGGATTAAACAAGAAGATTGATTTAATGATTGTTAATGATGAAAAAATTTTAATCAATCAAGCAGAATCAAAATTTGATTCTATATTTGGAATGAATCAAAAATTTGCTGAGCAAGCAACAGAAATTCTAAATACTGATGTAAATATAAAAACTATATTTGAACAAGCTTCAATTAATTTTTTGAAGACAAAAGTGATCAATGGTAAAAGACTTGCTACGAGGTTAATTAAAATTGTTTCTGATACGAATCGCTTTACAGAAACAGTTAGACATATTGACAAAATACAAACTATAAAAAATGATCCTAATCATAAATTTTATAAAGAAATTGAAGATGTTACGTTCAGTAATGGAAAGTTAAGTATTACTGATGAGAAAAATTGTGTTCAATTGATTAATGCTATATCAGATGCATTTGTGAAAGCTTACATTTCTGAGATTGAAACTGTTGAAGAAGGACGTATGTAATGCAACGAGATCTTTTTTCTAAGTGGACATTGTTTATCACCTCATATCTACCACTATACTTATGGCTTCTTTTTAGTAATATTAATTATTCCAAATTCTCATTTGAGAGATTAATAGCTCTTGATTTCAATCATAAATTGATTCGTGCAGTTTTTGTTGTTCTAATTTTTATTTCAATTATTAAATTATGGAAATTATTTAAGTTTGACGGTAAGGAAAGTATCAAAATACCGAGAAAAATGGAAATATCACCGGAAAGTGATTCATTGATGAACTACATTGTTACGTATTTTACTCCGTTACTGTCTTTTGATATGAATAATACAACTAGTATTATCATGAATTTATTGTTATTTCTTTTAATTGGGTTGATGTATGTTGGCAGTAATGCAAGTTATCTTAATCCTGTTCTAGGAGTATTTGGATTTAAGATATTTGGAGTTACAGGTTTTCCTCACGCTCATCATATCATAACAAATCTCTCATTTGATGATATAGAAACAGCGAGAGAAACAGATGTAGAATTAACTAGTTATAGATTAGGTGATGGAATTTACATTTTAAAAAGAAAATAGGTAACAATTTTTATTATAAATTAATAACTATAATTCCAGCCAAATTAATTTTGGCTGGTTTTTATTTCAAAGCTATGATATAATTAAATTACCTAATAGGTAATTTAATTTAAACAGAAAGGGACTTATGAAGCTTATCTATAAACATAAAACTGTTAAAAAGCAGTGCACAGAGCTAAGGCAGGCGAAAAAGGATTTTTCGGATAAGATTGCTGTAAAGTTGCATCAGTTGATCAACT
>CALIWM010000391.1:0-3243 GCA_938046645.1 uncultured Gemella sp.
ATCGTGTACGATATTACATCTAAACCACCTGCTACAATTGAGTGGGAATAATAAGAAATATTGATTTTAAATTCATTATTTATACTTTTTGAGTAATTCTGAATTCAACTGAAAGGTAAAAGAATAAGTTTGAAAGGGAGTTATTGAATTTTTAGTGTGCATAAAAAGCCTCCCGTCATTTTGGTGGGAGGCTTTTTACATATATTTATTTGTGAGGAGTAAATTAGGAGGTAAATATGATTTTTACATATGAGTCATTATTAGTCAAACATAAAGTGTTTATAAGTTATTACCATCACGATGATCAATATTATAAAGATTATATTGTCAATCATTTTGGAAGTCAATTTATAAATAAATCTGTAAATACTGGGGAATATGACTCTGAAAATAGTGATGGATACATAAAACGTCTTATTCGTGAAGAGAAGATCACTGATTCATCCGTCGTTGTTGTATTAGTTGGTCCAAATACTAAAAAAAGAAAGCATGTTGATTGGGAGATTTATGCTGGATTAAGAGATAGTGTTAATTGCTGCTCTGGGTTGGTTGGGATTTTATTACCAACATTTCCTATTGGGGATAATTATACATATAATTTGGGGGACTTACCTGCTAGATTAGCGGATAACGTTCAATCGGAGTTTGCTAAAGTGTATACCTGGAATCATGCAATTAATAACTTTAGCTCAATTATTAATGAGGCGTATCGAAATAAAACTTTATTATATATGAAAAAAAGGAATAATAGATTGCAAATGCAATGGAATATGTCATAGGTGGGTGTGTATGGATATTTTTAATATACATTTAGAAAATTGTTATTACTTAGTTATTACGATAAATTGGGTGATATTATTAGGGATGTTGGCAGTAGTTTTGGGGATTATAAATTCTAGCTGGTTTAGCTTTTTTAGCAATCAAATTGAAGTTAGTGAAGTTAATCTAGGAATTGGTCAAAACACTATAAAATTTAAGTATAACCGTAAGGATCAAGAAATTGCATATAAGATTTGGGTTGAGTTAAATACGAGGAAGATTGGACTAGAATTTGAAAGAGACTATGATGTCATCGTAGAAGTTTATAATTCTTGGTATAGTTTTTTTGGAATTGCAAGAGAGTTACTAAAAGAGATGCCCTGTGAAAAACTTAAACATAGTGAGAATTTAGTAATACTAACAATTCAAGTTTTAAATATAGGTTTAAGACCTCACCTTACTCAGTGGCAGGCAAAATTTAGAAAGTGGTACGATATTGAATGTGAAAATAACAAAAATTTATCACCACAAGAAATACAGAAAAAATATCCTGAGTATGATTTACTTCTAACTGATTTAATTAAGACTAATGAAAACATGATATATTATCGTAATTTAATGAAAGAAATAGCTTTTAAATCATAGGTGGAGATTGGGAAATGGCTGGTGTAACAAAATGCATAAGTGTACGTGAACAAATTGAATTTAGTAAAAAACTTACAAAAATCTTGAAAGAGATAACTGAGATTTTGCCAATGAAATATAATAAGGAGGATATTGTTGAGTTAATACACACATATTATCCTCATGAGTGGCAAGGATATGAATATAAGAAAGATTATTATGATATTAAAGATAAATGCTTGGTTCGATATGGTAAGAAGATTAGACATAAAATGCCTGATCCGAGAGCACTATTATTTAGAAACCCATATTTTATAAAAATAAATTCAACTGAGTATATAGAAAAGCATAAAAAGAACTTTAATCTTTCCTTATATAAAAGTTCTTTAATAGCGTTGCAAAAAAAACGGATTCCTAAGATTAAGAATATAAATGATAAGATTGATAAAGCTAAGAGAAAAACTCAATCTGTTATTCCAAAATATCTCTTTAAATTAATAGGTTTATATGAACAAAAGCGAACTTCTCAAAAAGATAGGATATATATTATTAATGAGCTGATGAAATACTATAATGATAAAGTTATTAGATTTTTCTTTAAGCTTAATGATACGGAGTTAAACTTTCAATTGAGAATGATTGCTTTTCAGCATTTACAGAGCTTTAATTATAATCCGCGTTTAAGAAGAAAAAAGTATATGAGTGTGCGGACAAAGAATAAGAAAAGAAAAAAATATTTAAAAGAAGTATATCCTTATGAAACTTTTACTATACCTAAAAATCCAAATGAACTAGAATATAGGATTAATAATGGAAGAGAACAAAAAATTAAATGCTATGATTATTTTATTTCTCATAGTAGCGCTGATAGTGCTTTGGTACAGATTCTTATCGATTATGAAAATAAGATAGGGAAGAATGTTTTTTGTGATTGGATTAATGATGCGGATTATCTTAAGAGAAATCTTGTTTGTGAGGCGACATTACGAGTTATTGAAAAAAGATTAAATCAGTCTGATGCTATTATTTTTGTTAAAACAAAAAACTCTCTAAATTCATTATGGTGTAGCTATGAGTTGAATTATTTTAGAGATTTGGGCAAACCGGTTTATGTTATTGAGGGCGAAAGTATAAAAGCGGGGTGTTTTGATATAGAGGTATATTCTGATAAAGAATACTATAAATTAGATTATAAAGAACTTGTACTAATCAAGTAGAATCTTGTAATTTTTTAGGATAATTTGATAGTTGGTTGGCGTCATCGATTATAGATGTGAGCGCACAGTAGAAGCTGAAATAGAGTGTAGAAAAATCATTTATGAACAGTATGATGGTGATTTAACGCCAGAAGCAGAAATGAAAATTCGGAAAGATGTTATGGCAAGTGCTATCGATCATAAATGTTTGATTTCCTCTCGGGCTACCATAATCTGGTGGAATCCAAAGGAAATTGTTAGTGCCTAGTTTAATAATTAAGCCAATAGATTATGATATCTATTGGCTTTTATATTGTTTTATATTGTATCGAAAAATTGGTATACTGATTTTAAGTTAATCGATTTTATATTTTGGATGTTAGTTTGTAAAAATGAGGAACTATGAAAATCAC
The DNA here is from genome assembly GCA_938046645.1 of uncultured Gemella sp. Taxonomy (GTDB): domain Bacteria; phylum Bacillota; class Bacilli; order Staphylococcales; family Gemellaceae; genus Gemella. The sequence goes on from CALIWM010000391.1 coordinate 2,993, forward strand.
TAAATCTTTTGGCGAGTATTCCAAATATTCTCTCCACGATGCAAGGGTACAGAAAATAGAATACGTAGACGATAATTTGATCCTTACCTTTGATTATATTTTCTCTTATGAGAACGGTGTTGAGCAAACTCATAAGGCTCAGGTTGTGTTTGAGACGTGCGATATAGATTTTTTTGAAATTCTCGTGTTTAATACTACAATACTAGATACTTTCACAGGTAAAAGAATTGAGTTATCTCAGTATCAGCAGG
>CALIWM010000392.1:0-2810 GCA_938046645.1 uncultured Gemella sp.
AAGCCTACAACAGTGGGCTTTTTGCTTTGTCTTAAAAGGTTGATTTCTGGGTTTGCTTAGATATTTGCTAGATTGATTTCATTGCTGCTTCAAAGAATGAGACGGCTTTTTTTGCGTTCTCTTTTGAGAGGTAAAAAGAAGCGTGACCCTCCCACAGCTATAGAGCTTTTAGGCGGGAAAACCACACTTCTTTCTTGAATTAATTTTACATCATTTTGACTTAAAAAACAAATAGAGGCGTCCCACCTCCTACCGCAGAAAGATCTGTTTCAAGGGGAGATGGAAAACCTCTATTCGTTAATTTAATTATAGCCTAAAAAACTTTTAAATACAAGGCTATTGAGATAGTAAGGGGGAAAAAAGAAGTAACCATCATTCCGACCACATAGTAGACAGGGGGGAACAAGATTACTTCCTTTATTTACTTAAGTATACAACATTTTTACAAGAAAGCAAAGTAGCAGGTTAGTCTAATGGGGTGCTTGTTGTACTTTAGCAAGTAAGGTGTGCTATAATGCTTTTAACAGGAACTAAAAGCCATTAGTAAATAACTAATATTGGGTCATATTGTTCCGATGTTAGAGAGAAGGAACTTAATGAAATTATGGGAATATGTTGATAAAAATGTTCGCCTTATTTTAGAAGATGGGACCTCCATCAAGGGTAGGGTGGTTGATTGGTTTGACGGTTATGATTTAGATGGTCCTGACGAAATAGTTATAGGTGATCGCTCATATCCTGAAGATATTATCAAGAAAATCAAAATTATTAGTGCTTAGTTCAACCTAGGCGATTTTATCGACTAACTATAAAAAGTATAAGAACTATCGAAAAAATAGCAGAGAGGAAAATAAATGAGTAAACAGCTTTGGAAGTATCTTCGATCAAGGGTTCAGATAGTCACTAATTGCGATAAGATAATCAAGGGACGTGTCATAGACTTTGTTGACGAAATGGACAATGATGAGCAAGATGAAATCACTATTCTCATTGCTAATCCTAGTCCAGATGAAGCTACTGAAATTTCTCTCTTTGAGAGTGAGATTGTCTCGATTAAAACAATCTCATAGGACTTAGAACAATCTAGGTGCTTTTACCTGCCTTATTTGAAAGAAAACACTATGGAAAAGGATTTAGTTTATATGGCAATATTAGATGATTTACAAGAGTTATATGACAATGGTTGGGATGCCTCTTTTGATTATAATGGTCAAGTATGTGGGATTTTTCCTAATTCTGTTCATGATATTGTAGTGGTGATTGGAGATAAGGAATACCAGGTATCATCATTCATTGATCTGATTTCTCTAAAAATTGACGATAACACTTTAGTAGAAATTATGGATGGAATTGAAGTGCAGTATTATTAAAATAAAAATCATCTTTGATGAATGAACTGCACCCCAAAAATTAGATTTTGTCTGTTAAATTTTTGGAACGTAGCTCAATATGCTACAACGTTCTTATTAGGAGGGGAAGGGTAATGGGTTATAGTCAACAAGTATTAGACATGCTCCAGCAAACAGTCAGTGGTCAGATTGATAATTTTTGGGATTTTTCCTTTACGTTTAACGCTCTTTTTGGAGAAGATGCGGAATTTTCCGAGGCTTGGGATAATGAAAACTCTGAAATGTTTGACGCTCTCAATGACTTTGAGTTGATGATATTTTTAGAGGAACATGATCCAAGCGACAAACAAGGTTTTATCGATTTCTTAACACCTTACTACGAAAAAGCAAAGCAATTAGCCAATATTGAAAGGAATATTTAAATGACACTCTGGAAATTTAACCGTACAGATGTAATTATCACGTTAAAAAATGGCGCGGTAGTTAGAGGATTTGTAGAAGACTATTGTGACGCCTCTGACAATGACGAGGAGATTGACTCCTTGCTGGTAGATGTTGATGGAACTCTTTATGAATATTTTGAAGATGAAATCGTCAGCATCATAGAAAGCTAGTAGTGGGAATAGAATCTAAGGAAAAAATCTTGTTTGTTGAGATTGTTTTAGTTGGGATGGTCCTATATGAAAAAGGATGAAATTAAAAAATATTTAGACAAAGATCTTGAATTTAATTATAATAGCCGAGGTGCTTGCTTTTTATCGAGTATATGTGTAGTTGGTTATGATTATGAAGGTCAGCAGTTTGATACAATTGATGAAGCTATGGAAGCTAAAGTATTTGACGGGAAAAGCTTAGTAGATATATGGGATGAAGTTTTTCCACAAGTTTTTTAAAATGAAAAGCACCTTTGATGAACTGCACCCCAAAAGTTAGATTTTTTCTGTCTAACTTTTGGGGTGCAGTTCAAATGTATGAGATATTTTTAGTTTTGATTTAATTTCGATATTTTTCCGGAAAATACTTATTTTTCGGAAAGTCAAGATTTTGTTATTATTTATGATATACTGGTACCGTAATTATATCCTTACAGAGGTTAAGTAAGGGTTTCAGTACACGTCAATAGATGTCAAAATATTGATTTTAAGCGATTTTTGATTTTTGGAAACTCATTATATCGCACTACAAATCAATAAAAACTCTACCTTTTACTCTACCTTTTTTAGATAAATATATCATCTGGATATTGAAGTTAAGCCCTGCTATAATTTCGATGGCAGGGCTTTTTAATATTTGGTACACTACCTTCTTATCTATATTTTGATGGAGCTGAAGTTGACATCTACAAAGTTTAATGTTAAAATACATTCAAAAATATATTTGAATGAGGTGTTTTATGGTTCAAAATGTTGTTACTTCAATAATCCTGTATTCTGGGACAGCCGTAGACTTACTTATTATCCT
>CALIWM010000393.1:0-5112 GCA_938046645.1 uncultured Gemella sp.
GTTTTTTACTACTTTTACATCTCCAGAAGACAAGTTTAAAGATTTTGTTGAAAGTTCAACTAATCTCGTATCCATGCATGTAAACATTACAACTCTTTTAGCCGGGTATTTATCCTCAGTTTTATATTTTTGATATTCTTCAAATTTCACAAAATATTCGTTATATTCTAACATTGAATCTAAAAGTCTCATTAATTGCTCCTTTTCAAAATCTTTATTTCTGTATATCTTTTAATTATACTACACTTAACACGTATCGTAAACTTTGTAAACTTGTTTAATAATATTTAAAACAAAAAAATGTATTGTATGAGATTTCACTCATACAATACATTTAATTATCTATTTAACCCAATTAACAAGTTCGTCAGCTTCTTTAGGACCTTTTGAACCTTGTTCATAAGTATATAATGGAGAACCTTGTTCTTCATATTTAGCAATTAGTTCATTAACAAATGTCCAAGAAGCTACGATTTGGTTCCATTGTGAGAATAATGCTCTATCTTCTCTGAAGCAAGCATCTAATAGTCTTTCATAAGCTTCTGGGGTATTTATTATATTTTCTAAAATACAACTTTGACAGAAGTCTAAAGAAATAGGTTGTAATTCTTGTTCAGTTCCTGGTTTTTTAGCATTAAATTGGAAATACACACCTTCTTCAGGCTGAATTTTTATTATTAATACATTACCTGGAGATGATCCAACTGCTTTAAATTGAACTACTACTTGAGTTTCTCTTTTCTCTAGTTTTTTACCCGTTCTTATAAAGAATGGTACACCTTCCCAACGCTCATTATCAACGAATAATTTTAGCGCTGCATAAGTTTCTGTCTTAGAATCGGCTGGGATATTTTCCTCTTGAAGATACCCTTCATATTGTCCCATCACTAAACTTTCGTGAACATCCTCAATCGGTTTAAGTGAAGCAAGAAGGTTATATTGACTTTCGTGGATACCTCGGCTTCCTAATTCTTTTGGTTCTTCCATCGCTACTAGCGATAACACTTGTAATAAATGGTTTTGAACCATATCTTTTAAAGCACCGCTCTTGTCATAGTAACTCGCTCTTGTTCCAACTCCAACTGTTTCAGCAGCAGTAATTTGAACATTTTCGATAAAGTCTTTATTCCAAATACCTTTGAAGATTATATTTTCAAAACGTAAAGAAAGGATGTTTTGAATCATTTCTTTACCTAAATAATGGTCAATATGATAAATTTCATTTTCATCAAAGAATTTTGCTAACTCAGCATTTAGTAATCCAGCTTTTTCTAAATTCTCTCCGAATGGTTTCTCAATAATAACCTTCGCATTATTTTCAGAACAATGTTTTTTAAGTCCGTTCGTAATAGTTATGAAGAACGAAGGCGCCACTGCAAAGTAGTATACATGATTTTGAATACCTTGTTCAGCATAGAACTTTTGTAACATTTCATAGTCATCTTCGTTTGTCATATCCATTTTGAAATAAATAATTCTCTTAGCATATGCATCGAATTGTTCATCATCAAATTTTGTACGAGCGTATTCTTTAACCCATGTACGAGCAATATCAATATAATCTGATTGTGTGTATGCTCTACGACCTATCACAACAATCTTAAAATCATCGGCTAATTTACCTAATGCATTTAAGTTATATAATGCAGGTAACAGTTTTCTATACGTTAAGTCTCCTGTACCTCCAAAAAGTGTTATAGCTGTTTTATTTTCCATTGTTTCCAACCCAGTCATAGTGATAACTTCCTTCTTTATCAGTTCTTTCAAAAGTATGTGCTCCAAAATAGTCACGTTGTGCTTGAATTAAGTTAGCACCACTGTTCGCTGTAGTGTAGATATCTAAGTATGAAATTGCAGATGTCATAGCACTTAGTGGTAATCTATTTGTGATTGCTAATGTAGCAACTTCACGTAAACTATCTTGTCTTGTTTCGATTACTTCTTTGAAGAATGGATCAAAGATTAGGTTTTCTAATTTTGGATTATTTTGGTACGCTTCGATAATGTTTTGTAAAATTTTCGCTTGAATAATACATCCTCCACGGAAAATTTTAGCAATTTGTGAATAATCAAAAGTCCAGTTGTATTCTTTTTCAGCAGCTTGTAGTAATTTAAATCCTTGTGCATAAGATACAATTTTCGAAATAAATAATGCATCTTTTACAATATTTTTTAATCTTTCTTTATCCTCTACAACTGCGTATGGTTTACGAGCGAATTCTTGTTCAGCACGAATACGTTCTTCTTTAAGATTTGACATATATCTTCCATTTAAGGCAGCTGTAATAACTGATACATCAATTCCTAAATCAATAGCTTGTTCGTTAGTCCATTTCCCAGTACCTTTTTGTTGAGATTTATCTAAGATTTTATCTACTAAGTAGCTTCCATCTTCTTCTTTAACTTTGAAGATATTTGCAGTGATTTCAATTAGGTAAGATTCTAATTCACCTTTATTCCACTCTTCAAAAGTTTCTTGTAATTCTTCATTAGTAAATCCACCTAAGTGTTTAAGAACTTTGTAAGCTTCAGAGATTAATTGCATATCTCCATACTCAATACCATTGTGGACCATTTTCACATAGTGACCTGCTCCACCAGTTGAAGTGTAGCTACAGCAAGGAACACCGTTCACTTTAGCAGCAATAGCTTCTAAAATTGGACGAATTTCTTCATATGCTTTTTCATCTCCACCAGGCATTAAAGCAGGACCAAATCTTGCACCTTCTTCTCCTCCTGATACACCAACACCAAAGTAGTTGATTCCTTTTTCTAATAATAAGTCGTATCTTCTTTGAGTATCTTTGAAGAAAGAGTTTCCTCCATCGATAATAATATCACCTTTTTCTAGTAGAGGTGTTAATTGTTCTATTAAACTGTCAACAGCAAACCCAGCTTTAACCATTAAAACAACTTTTCTAGGTTTTTCTAGACCATCAATTAGTTCTTGTAGTGAGTATCTTCCTACTATATTTTTGTGTGGATGCTCCTCTAGCATTTTATCAACAACTGTTGTTGTTCTATTAAATACCGCAACTTTGAATCCATTGTCCGCGATATTTAAAGCTAAGTTACTTCCCATTACTGATAAACCAATAACTCCTATATTCTGTTTCATTAATGAACCTCCTAATTATTTCTTACCTAAGATTATACCACTAAACATATTGAATATGGAAATAATTTTGCTCAAGAAAATTTTTTCTTATTATTTACTTTAGTTACTTAATGTATTAAATATTAAATTTAACATTAATCTGTAACAAGTACAAAAATTTATTTTTTGAAATTTAATAACTATATTTCTTTATGTATGCGTTTTATTTGCTATATTACAGATGTTTATATTTTTTAGTTTTTTTACCATCCTTATTAATTGACACTTATTTTTAAAAATATACATATACAATTTTTTTATTAAAATTATTAAAAACAACCTTTAAATATATAAATATATATCAAAAACTAAAACAAAACACTTGATTTATACTTTTTCATAATATATAATGTTAGCAAGTAATGGTAACGTTTACTTATTAAAAAAGAAAAAGGAGAACTAAACTATGAGTGAAGTTAAAGTTTTAAAAAATTTTATCAATGGGGAATTCGAAAATAATTCAAATTATGATTATCTTGACGTGCTAAATCCGTCAACAGAAGAAGTTATCGCAAAAGTACCTTCTTCTTCAAAAGAAGATGTAGACCGCGCTATCGATATCGCTGAAGTTGCACAACGTGATTGGGAGAAATTACCGGCTGTCGAAAGAGGAGCATACCTAAGAAAAATTGCGGATCGTATTCGTGAACGCGAACCAGAAATTACACAAACTATTGTTAACGAAGGTGGTAAGACTTTCGATTTAGCTAAAGTCGAAGTATTATTTACTGCTGATTATTTAGATTATATGGCTGAGTGGGCTAGAAGATACGAAGGGGAAATCATTCAAAGTGATAGAAAAGATGAACATATCTTCCTATTCAAACGCCCTCACGGAGTAACTACTGGTATCTTACCTTGGAACTTCCCATTCTTCCTTATCGCTAGAAAAGCTGCACCAGCTTTACTTACAGGTAATACGATCGTTATTAAACCTAGCCAATTAACACCAATTAACGCTGATATTTTCGCTGAAATCTGTGTGGAAGTAGGACTTCCTAAAGGAGTTCTTCACATTGTTCACGGTCGTGGATCTGTAGTCGGAAATAGATTAGCTTCTAACCCTAAAGTTGGATTAGTAAGCTTAACAGGTAGCTTAACAGCTGGACAAGAAGTTATGAAAGCTGCAGCTGAAAACATTACTAACGTTTCCCTAGAACTTGGAGGAAAAGCACCAGCTATCGTGTTTAAAGATGCAGATTTAAACCTTGCTGCTAAAGCAATCGTAGCTTCACGTGTAATTAACTCTGGACAAGTATGTAACTGTGCTGAAAGAGTATATGTACACGAAGATGTTAAAGATGAATTCGAAAAATTATTATTCGCTGAACTTGATAAAGTTAAATTTGGTGACCCTAATAAAGAAGGTGGAGTAGATTACGGACCACTTATTGAAAAACGTGCTTTAGATACTGTTGCTGAAAAAGTTGCTTACGCAGTTAAACAAGGTGCTACTCTATCTTACGGTGGAACTCGTGATGAAAATCAAGTTGGATACTTCTTCGGACCAACTGTCTTAACTGATGTAACTAACGAAATGAACATCATGAAAGAAGAAACATTCGGACCTGTAATCCCAATCGCTACATTCAAAACTTTAGAGGAAGTATTAGAATACGCTAACGATTCAGAATACGGATTAACTTCATCAGTTTATACTACTAACCTAAACACTGCATTCAAAGCAGTTAATGGTCTAAAATTCGGTGAAACATACATCAACCGTGAAAACTTCGAAGCAATGCAAGGATTCCACGCTGGACGTCGTAAATCTGGTATCGGTGGAGCAGACGGTAAGCACGGTTTAGAAGAATACTTAACTACTCAAGTTGTTTACATGCAATTAGATAACGAATAAAAATTGAAAAAACAGATTCTAGATTTCTAGAGTCTGTTTTTTCAGATTGTTGACAAAACGACCAAAATATCAATGAACATATTGATGTTTTGGTCGT
>CALIWM010000394.1:0-5539 GCA_938046645.1 uncultured Gemella sp.
AGGTCATCCCCGCTTCTTTTTTTAAGTTGATAATACCGTTCATTTTTGCTTTCTAATTCCCTTTTCACTTTACATCAACATATTCTATCTTAGACAGATTTTAAAACTATATCAGCTCATTTTTCTAAATACTTCCTAGCTTCCTGAACATAAAAGAGTTCTGGATTTTCATGGGCGATACTTTCAAACAAACTACAGGCACGCGCTTCATCTCCTTTTAATTGGGCATTGAGAGCGCCATAATAAGAAAACATGATTCGAGCTAACTTACTTTCTGGTTCAGTAATGTCGAAGTAGTCGTTCACTTCTTTATTGAACACAATATCTTTTATGGCTTGGGCTTGAGCAACAAGTGTAGATTTGCCTCCTTTAAAATCTGGTGCCTTGGACAATTGTTCCTCAAAGAAAGCAATATCTTGCGCATCTTGAAGATGAATGGAAACTGTTAATAGTTCAAAGCTTGATATTAAAAACGCAGGGGTTCTGAATCTCTTCCAAATTTTTTTCAAATCATATTTGGACATATTTTCCTTGGCAGCTTGAAAATCTCCTTTTAAATAAGCCACTCGACCTTGGATAATTTGGTAATTCTCACGATATGTTGCCCTAAAGGGCTTAATAGATTTTTCTGATTGAACTCTTAACATGTCTACATAGAGCTTAAGATTAATAGAATCGTGTAACACTAGAACAATAACTTTTCTAGATACAAATCTTAAATATAAAACAAGAATAAGGAATCCCAACATCAATGATATAAATATTAACGACCATAATTTTTCATTACCTTTAGATTCTAGAATCACTGCTATCACTCCCAAAGATATTCCTAAGACTGAACTAAGTTGACTAATAGTTTCTATTTGTAACAGAGTGTTTTCTGTCGCCCTACTTACTATTTTTTCAATCAATTTCATATATTACTCTCATTTCACTGATTCTAAATATTTTTTCGCTTCCTGAACATAAAAGAGCTCTGGATTTTCATGGACGATACTTTCAAACAAACTACGGGCACGAGCTTCATCTCCTTTTAGCTGGGCATTGAGAGCGCCGTAATAAGAAAACATGATTCGAGCTAATTTATTTTCTGGTTTGGTGGTGTCGAAGTAGTCTGTAACTTTTCCATTTAGTATTTTTGATACTGGTTCAATTAAATCCAACATTCTATTTTTATCAATTCTTTTAATTTTTTCCCAATCGTAAGATACTAAAATTTTAGAAATTTCATCTGTCTCCCTTAAATGAAGATATGATAATGATTCTATAAATACGATATTTAGTTCATAAATACCTTTTACATTCAATTTAGAACGTTTAACTCTTATTCGTTCAGCATATTGGATTGCCTCACTAAAATTCCCTTGATAGAAAGCACACCTAGCTAAACCCAGATTTAATGCATTTAAATTCCCTGTTCTATTATCAGGACGCCTTTCATAAGTTTCAGTTAAAAGAGAAATATATTTTATAAAATTCACTTGCTCGTATAAAATAACTTCTGCAACATGATTTACTAAAAAATGAGTTATTACAACGATAATAGTCAGTAATGTTAGAAAAATAAGCAATAATGTAGTCGAGATGGTTGATTTTACGAATAACAAACTAATTGCTGTTGCAATAATTGCCCAACGTAGATAAAATAAAATAAAAACCTCCAGTATGCTGCAGATTCGAACTGATGACCAATTCGAGATATTCTTAGAAATATTATCTAACATAAAAAACTCCTATAAAAAATTACAAACTAATTTATATAAACAAACTAGCTAAATGAGCTAGCAAAGTACCTCCAGATTTTAAGAAAAATTAATTCAATTTTATCAGCTGACCATGTTTTAATAATTTCTATAGTTCTTTTCATATAACACTCCTGTTTTTAAGATAATCTCACTCCCCCTTCAACGCTTCAAACTTTGCTTTCATAGTTGGATTTTTACGGGTCAATTTTTACTGAGGCGTCGTCTACCTTTTATTCTCTTTTTTACAAATTTTAATTAACTATAATTCTTTGTAATTCCTCAATCTCTGGAGGAGGAGGACAATTGTTCTGTTTTTGAATATGTTGTAATACATTTCGTCTTTCATCTAAAGATAATAATGGGAGTATACTTTTGATGCCATCTAGATAGAAAATATCATTCTCTATCTTATCAGTCTCCACTAATTTCAGAAACATTTTTTTCAACAAATCAAAATTGTTAAGTTCTTCATGATTTAATTTATAATTCATTCCTCGTAAAGATAATTTCTGATTATAAGTTGTTACATAATCACTTAATTCCTCTATGAATAAAGCAAATCTATTTTCTTTAAGATTTTCATTATATAATAAATAAAAAATTGTCACCAGATAGTTCGCACTTGAGTCAGATTTGAATAATGCTCGCAACCATTCTTTAGAATATCTAAATTCATAGTCTTCTGTAAAAATGATATTTATCATTTGACTATAGTTATTCTTTGATATAGAAAACGAATCAATAGTTGGATCTACCCTCTCTAAAGCAACTAGATAAACTTTATAAAGAATTTGATTGTCCTCAATTTTTTTGTATAGAATATCCCTTACTACATCTGTGAAAACATCCGCAGCTTCGACAGTAATTGTAGAATGATAATACGCAAATCCTAAAAAGGTGTTGTAAGTTACATTGATTCTGTTTGGATTGTATTCATTTAATAAAATACCTTGAGCAAACTCCCTATAATCGGTATCTGTTACTGAATTTATTATTTGAATAATTACATCTCTATAACCTGAATGATTTATAAATAATGATATTAAACATTGAAAATATGATCCCATTTCACTATTTATAAAATGAAGTATATCTAATTGTTTATTATCACCTTTTGGTGTTGAGAGTTCATTCACATTGATACTAAGTAATTTTTCAAAAATATCTATATCTGTATTTTGTTGTTTTATATGATATTCAAAAAATTTCCGATCGTTAGAATCAAAACTTTCTTTGTTAAATCTTTTTAAATATTTTTCTCTAACAATATTTCTCAAATTTTCTTCTATTTCAGGAGAACTGATAATTTTTACATATAATCTCTTATATTTTGGATATAAGTCATCTATATGATTTTTCAATAAATCAGAAACCTTTTTAGATATTTCATTTGATTCTTTTAAAACAGTAATCAAGAAATTTTCCGTTTCATTTATCGTCTTTTCTTCCAAAAATGAAGAACCTCTTTGTTTCATTTCGGCGTTGACTAATATCTCTAATACTCTAGATTCATCGTACTCTACAAGATTTTCTTGAGTTAAATATGAAAATTGTGAAACACAACCTTCTTCTAGTGAAGATATCCAATTTCTATAAGGTTCTTTTGGTATTTCAATATTTTTTTCTCTAATAATACTTCTGTGTTCTTTGATAAAAGTGTTTAATTCCTCTCCAAAGTAAATATTTGAAAAATCAATTTTATCAATTAACCTCTTGATAAATTCTAAATCCAAATTAATTTCATTATCCAATTGAACAAGCAATTTTTGAATTAATATAGTACTTATTAAGTCTTCAGAATCACTTTCTAAAAACTCTTCCTCTTCAATAAATAATTTTTTGGACTTTAGAAGATCATAAAGAAATTTAACAACATCATACTCTTTTAATTGATACTCTATAGAGTAGTAATTATAACTTAAAAATTCTGGATTATTTAGTATGGACATTAATTTGTTAACACATTCGTAATTTAAGTTAACTTCTACTTCACTATCTTCCTCTATATATAAATCACGATTTTGCTGTTCAAAAGTACTTACTAGCCAGTAACCCAAAAGAGTTTTATCTTTATTAAAGTTAGAATTAACGATATATCCCTCTTTGGATATAATTTCTCTAAGTTCATTAAGCTTATTATTATTTGTAAAACTAGAAATTTTATTATCTATCGCATAATTATAGACAAAGAATACATCATCTATAAAGTAATTTTGAGAGCCCTCATAAATTATTTTATAAATCACATCCCACTCATTATCACTTAACTTTTCAATATTCTTAACAATAAACTTCCAAAATGCAAGGACAAAATTTTTTTTAATTACTGTTAGAGTTTCACCCCGAAGCAGAGCATTTAACATTAGCTGATCTAGTTGATTATTATCATTTTCAATAACCTTATCTAAAACAGAGCTTAGATACTTAAAATCATTAGAAATACTATCTAGATTCTTATTATACTCTTCTTGATTTATAGAAGGATTCAAAAGATTGTTCCACTGATTATAAAAATCATGTATGCCCAATTTTTCATTAATATCAGCAACTAATTTTTTTACAAAAAGAGGTAATTTCTCAAATTCATCTCCGTACCAAATAATCTGAGTATGGTTTTCTGAGCTAAAAAATCCTTCAACAACACCTCTATAATGTTCATCAGCTCTCTGATTACCTGTGTTCTCTGACTTCATCAAGGCATAGTTCTTACTATCTTTACAAAGTAAAGATAAAATTTCATCTTCTTCAAGACCTGCTCCAATAAATAAAACAGTAGGTTTTGTCTCTTTAAACCATGTTACTAGATTTTCAAAATTTTCCCTATTTTTTAAATAGGTTTTTGAATAATCTGCGGATGAACTTACAAAATACTTTACATCACAATCTGGTGTTCCATGGATATGTAGAACATCACCAAATTGTAGCTTCCCTTTCTTGTTCTTAGTAAATTCATTGAGATCATTAATAGTAACTACAGAATTTTTTAAACGTTTAATATGATTTTCAATTTCATAGTCGTAGTTAGAAGTAATAAATATTGCATTTAAACTCGCTAAAGATTCTACTGTTTGGTTAACCATTGAATATGGTAGCAGATTTTTAAAATATCCTTTTTCAAAATCTAGTCGTCGCTTTTCAAAATCTTCACCAAAAACTTTTTTTAATTCATAGTTTACTAGATCCACTTTACGTTTATTACTAATACTAGTTTTGCTAATTAAATCAAAAACTACGTGATGTTCTCTTCCAAGCCTTTTTTCACCACTTACCGATAGAACTTGTCCTTGCCAATACTTAATAAGATGTTCAATATAATTGTTCCAATTAGGATAACCTTGAGCAATTGAAACCCCTGCGCCAATAAAAATTACTAAGTTTAACTTTTTTATAGCCTCGGTTACATCATCTATCAAATTTTCATAATTAAGATCATCTTCCATAACTTATTTCCTCACTCCCCCTTCAGAGCTTCAAATTTCGCTTTCATAGTTGGATTTTTCCGGGTCAATTTTTTAACAGAAACATCTTCCAATTTATTGTTCGCTAAACGGAGTTGGTTTTCGGATGTGGTTAAGAATTTCTTGACCTCTTCCATGCGTTTGATGGCCTTGTCAATTTCATCGATAGCTTTACCAAAGTTGCTCGAAGCTGAATTATAGTTCTTAGCAAAAGCTAGCTTAAAGGCATCCAAGTCCTCTTCAAAATGCGTAATGTCGATATTTTGCTCACGAACAAGTGCTAACTCCTGCTTGTATTTTAGGGAATTTAATGCAGCATTTCTTAAGAGCCCAATC
>CALIWM010000395.1:0-5534 GCA_938046645.1 uncultured Gemella sp.
TATAAAAGAAAAAAAGTGAATTACTAATTAATTTTTAGTTTTTCACTTTTTTATTTAAATTATAAATCCTGTTCCAGCAAATGTCCCATTTTTTCTTTTTTTACCTTTAAATAACTTTTATCTACATCATTTGCAGTAATTTCAATTTCTGTACGTCCAGCAACTTTAACTCCGTATTTTTCAAGTCCTTCAATTTTCTTTGGATTATTAGTTTTTAAGATAATAGATTTTATTCCAAGATCCTTTATAATTTGCGCTGCCACAGCGTAATCCCTTAAATCATCAGAAAATCCTAATTTATGATTAGCTTCCACAGTATCATAGCCTTCGTCCTGTAATTTATATGCTTTCAATTTATTTAAAATTCCAATTCCACGTCCTTCTTGACGTAGATAAAGAACGGCTCCGCGACCTAAGTCGGAAATTTTTTGAAGAGCTGCGTGTAGTTGTTCACCACAGTCACATCTATGAGAAGTAAATACATCTCCAGTTAAGCATTCTGAGTGAACGCGTATTAATAAAGGTTCTTCAGAAGTTAAATCACCTTTACTGATGATTAGGTGTTCTTTATTAAATTCATCTTCGAATAATTGTAAATCAAAATCACCAAATTCTGTAGGTAATTTTACTTTAACGCTATCTTCAAATGACAAAAAACGTGTTAGTTCATCTAAATCAACAACTGTTAAATTCCATTTTTTAGCGAATTCATACAAGTCATCTCTTCTAGCCATAGTTCCATCTTCATTCATAATTTCACAGATGTATGTAGCTTCTGTGCTATTAGCTAATCTTGCTAAATCTAAACTTGCTTCCGTGTGACCGCGACGAACCTTGATGCCACCGTCACGACCTATAAGAGGGAACATGTGACCAGGTCTATTGAAATCTTCGGGTTTAGAATTTGCGTTTGCTAATTCTTTTATAGTTGTTGCTCTTTCAAAAGCAGAGATTCCCGTAGTTGATGTTTTATAGTCAACGCTGACCGTGAACGCAGTCTGATGTGGATCTGTATTTTTATCTAGCATAGAGTGTAGATTTAATCTTTTTGCAATCTCTGTTGAAACTGGTGCACAGATTAAACCACGAGCGTGTTTTGCCATAAAATTAACAGTTTCTCCAGTAACAAGTTCTGCTAAGCCTACTAAATCTCCTTCAGCCTCTCTGTCATCATCGTCGATAAGAACGATTAATTTTCCATCTTTTAAATCTTCTATTGCTTTTCTTACGTTATTAATCATTAAATTTTCCTCCAAATAGTTTTAATTGAGCTTTAATATATTTTGCTAATATATCTGTCTCTATATTTACGCTATCGCCAATTTTTAATTTTTCTAAATTCGTATGTTTAGCTGTATGTGGGATTAGCGACACTGTAAATTTGTTGTCATCACAAGTTACTACTGTTAAACTTATCCCATTAATTGTAATAGATCCTTGGTTAATTATTTCACCTTGGAATTTATTAGGATATGAAAAAGTAAGTAGAATGGCATTTTCATCTTTTTGTCTTGCTGCTAACTGTGCTAAACCATCACTGTGTCCAGAAACTATATGACCTTCAAATCTGTCTGAATGCCCCATTGCAGGTTCTAAGTTGACAGCATCATTTATTTTTAAATCTTTAAATGTGGTTCTTTTATAAGTCTCTGGCATAATATCTACAGTAAACTGCGATGAACTTTTTTGAACGCATGTTAGACATACACCGTTTACTGCCATACTATCACCAATTTTGTATGTTTCTAGTAAATTCTTACTCGCTTGAATAGTCAGTTTTATACTATGACTAGATTTAATAATTTTTACTATTTTTCCTTGTTCTTTTATTAATCCTGTAAACATTTAGAAACTCTCCTTCCTGAGATACGTATATCTTCACCGAGTTTAGTAATCTTAGTATCGTTAAGTTGTATTTTTTCATTTGTTATCCTATTGCTAGTGAATGATGAAGTATTGTTTCCTCCTAAAAGAATAGGTGAGATATAGGTTACGACTTCATCCCAATAACCACTAGCTAAAAATTGATCATGAATACTAGGTCCGCCTTCAACATAAACCGATTGAATACCGAGTTTAGCAATTTCAGATAAAATCTCTTTTATGCTGAATTCTTTAGGGGTAATTAGAGTCACATGCGAAGGTAAGTTATCGTATTTAACTCTCGTGAAAACTATAACTTCAGATGAACTGTTGTTAAATAAGTTAAGATTACTATGTTCAAAGATAGAGCCTTCAGCATCTAGGATAATTCTTTTTGGCGGGAACAATGATGTATTAGCTCCAGTTAGGTTTGGGTTGTCTATTAACACAGTTTTTGCACCTACGAGAATTGCTTGGTAACTATCTCTTTCAGTTCTCACGAAATCATAGACTTCTTTACCAGTAATTTGAGTTCTCTCGTTGGTAAAGGCTAATTTTCCATCGAGACTAGTGGCTTGTTTTAAAACTACATAAGGTCTATTTTCTGTATGAAATAGATTATAAGCGTAGTTTAAATTATAAGCATCTTTTTCAAGGACACCGGTTATTACTTCTATACCACTATCTTGTAAATATTTTATACCTTTTCCGCTAACGATAGGATTAGGATCTAATTGAGCAACAACTACCTTAGAGATACCCATTTCTATGATGGAATTCGTACAAGGTGGCTGTTTACCTTTATGGTTACAAGGTTCTAGAGTGACATAAAGTGTTGAATTAAATAATTTTTCAGGAGTATTACAAGTAGAAATTGCATTTTTTTCGGCATGTTCACAGCCATAACGAAGATGCGAACCTCTTGCGACAATTTCATTATCTTTTACAATAATTGCTCCGACTAGAGGATTAGTATGTGTATATTTAGCACCACGCTTAGCTTCAAGAAGAGCAAGGTTCATAAAATATTCATGCATATTATCAACTCCTTTCTAAATAATAAAAATCCCAATTACATTTGAATGTCAAATTTAATCGGGATTGATGGTTAGTTTTATATTTGATTAATAGACCTTAGTGTTTTTAGATACACTATAGGCTATAAAAATATTCTCAACAAGTATTAGGCGTTTTTATCCTAATAATATTAATTTCTTCTCCCATCCAGACTATACTGTCGGTTCTGGAATCTCACCAGATCAGCTTGCGCTCACGGACTTCTAGTAAACTAGTCACCGCCGGTTGGGACTTTCACCCGACCCCGAAGAAATATTTAATTCATGACTTAATATTAACACTAATGAAAACGTATGTCAATGATAAAAAATAAAAACTATCACAAAATATAAAATATATGATGTGATAGTTTTGTTTGATTTATTATAAAAATTGCGATAGACAAACGATAAAGATGATAATTGGAAGTACATATCTTAGTAAGAATAGCCATACTTTAAATAATACCAAGCTTGATTTTTTATTTTCATCGATGTGTAATTGCTCTAGAGCTACTTTTTTATCAAGTACATATCCTGTGAATATTGATAATGCAAGACAACCAAGTGGCATTAGAATATTAGAAACTAAGAAATCCATTAAATCGAAAATTGTTTTTCCAAATATTAATGTATTAGATAGTGAACCATAAGATAATGCAGAAGGAATTCCAACGATGAAAGTTAAGATTCCGATAATTATACTAAATTTAGTACGGTTAGTGTTTCTCTGATTAGTTATATTTCCTACATTAATTTCTAACATTACTACTGATGAAGTAATAGTAGCGAATAAGAATAATATTAAGAATAAGATATAGAAAATTTTACCGAATGCCATATTATTAAATAATTGAGGTAGTACGATGAATAATAGACTTGGTCCACCTTCAGACTCCATACCGAATGAACTCATCGCAGGGAAAATTGCTAATCCAGCCATTACTGAAACTGCAATGTTCATTAAAACAACTGAGATACCAGATTGAACAAGATTAGTTCTTCTATCAAGATAAGAAGCATATGTAAGCATAGCTGTAACCCCGATTGATAATGCGAAGAATGATTGTCCTAATGCGAATAAAATACCAGAACTAGTGATTTTAGAAAAATCTGGTTTTAAGAAATACGTAACCCCACTCATAGCGTTAGGTAATGTTAATGATCTTGCGATAATTACTAAGAAGATAATGAATAATAATGGCATCATAATTTTTGATGCTTTTTCAATACCTTTTTGTACCCCACGAGATACTATGTAAATATTCAATAAGATGAATAATGCTTGTGCTCCTAATGCAATCCAAGTATTAGAGATGATACTAACGAAAAGAGTTGCATGATCAGCAGTAGAGTGAATACCAAGAGCATCTGCGATTGAAATACCAAGATATACTAGAATCCATCCACCGATAACACTATAGAATGATAGTAAGATGAATAGGGCAAATCCACCGACATAACCAATAACATTGTATTTTTTATTTTTTCCTAATTTACCGAAAGTTCTAATTGCTGAAACACCAGCACCACGACCTAGTACGAATTCAGCTAGTAGGAGTGGTAAACCAATTAATAATGTGAAGATAAGGAAGACTAGTAAGAATCCACCCCCACCATTAGCTGCGGTCATATAAGGAAACTTCCACACTGCACCCAGTCCTATTGCAGAACCCGCAGAAGCAAGTATGAAACCTATTTTCGAACTCCATTTTGAATTGTCTGACATAAAATTTTCCTCCTGAATTAAATTTTTTTTAAAAAAGTAAAAGCTATTTAGAAAATACTAAATAGCTTTTTAAACATAAATAATATGATACTCAAGGCCATTTAGTATTTTTACCAATGGCCGAAAAACAAACTTAACTAGCCATTGTAGACATCGTTGCACTTATATCTACAATGCTATGAGATATAAGTGCTGCTAAAATGGCACGAAAAAGTATTCTCTGTTACTAGTTAAAATTGTATTTTTCATTAGTGAGTAGCTCCTTTTTATAATTGTTGTTAAAATCTTAACATTTATCTGAAAATCTGTCAATTATTTTTTTGAAAAAGTTATGAATTTGTGAATGAAAAGTGATGAAAAATTATGCATATATTAAAATATACATTTTGAATTTTTTAATATAATTGACTTTTATACTCACTTATTAACTAGTTGTGGTAATAACCTTGCTTGTTGAAATTAAAGATTATTTAGGTAGAAGTTGAAGATATTTAGATGAAGTAATGAGTATAACGTGAAAATGGAGAAGATATTTTCGATAATAGTAATAAATATTAGAGGGACTTATAACTGTTATTAAGAGAAGGTCAGTTTATTAAAGTATAAAAAAACAGACTCTAGAAATCTAGAATCTGTTTTTTCAGGCTGTTGACAAATAGGTCAACAGCCTGTTTTTTAACTGAAATAAAATCCTTAAAATGGTATAATATAAGTATACAAAGGAGGTTTTAGTATGTTTAATAAAGTAGAAAATATCAAAGATGAAATAATACTAATGACATTATCAGAAATAGTACCTAAAGATCATTTTTTAAGAAAAGTAGATAAAGCTATTGATTTTAAATTTATTTATGATTTGACAGAAGAATACTATAGCCACACATCAG
>CALIWM010000396.1:0-12543 GCA_938046645.1 uncultured Gemella sp.
TCTTTATATAATTTAGTCTGCTACTATCATAAGTTGAAATGAATTCTTCTACTTCTGTACTTGATGAATCATCTACAACAATAATTTCAAATTCTTGAAAACTTTGATTGTATAAATCCTTAATAATACTTTCCAATCTATCTACATTTCTATAAGCAGCTAATATTACAGTGATTTTAGTCTTATTAGTTGTTTTTATTTTTTTTGTTAATATTTCATTTCCCAAAAGCATTGTATCTAAAAATATATCTTTTGTTCTATCTAATGTTTTAACCATAATTTATCCTCTATATTTTAAGGTTTTATCATTTTATTATATCATAAATACTAAGTTTTTTCATATAGTATGAGAAAACAAACAAAAGAAGTGACTCAAAAGTCTTGACTGCATTAAATCAATTCCTTTGAATCACTTTAGTAAAATTTTAAAAAATATAAATCTTATAAGAATAACTTAGAACGTTCTCTTTCTCTACTTAATTTTTTCGAACGTGCCTTCAAGCTTACTAAAATAGCACCTCCGATTAAAACGACAATTAGATAGATAAGTAATATCTTAATATCACGTTCTACCGCTGGAATATATACACCACCTACCGCTTCACGTAGTAAACCTATAGAATATGTGAACGGTACTTTTGGATATAATGTTTGGAAGAATTTTGAAGTCATCTGAATCGGGAATGTTCCCCCTGAACTTCCTAATTGCAGTACTAATAATATAATACAAACTGCTTTCCCTACATTTCCTAAAATACACACTATTGTATAGATAATCGAAGAAAATAGAAGCGAAATCAGTAGTGCGTATAATACAAACCTGTACGGCGAGGTTGCCTGTGTTCCTAGCACATACATATCCCCTAGTGTGATTATTAATGTTTGGAATAACGATATAATTACAAATAATAGTCCTCTACCAAAATACTTTTGATATGGTTTATATTTGTTTTCCTCATCCTCCACCTTAGTAGTTAATAACGAAGACATCAATAATGAACCAACCCAGATAGAAAGAACTGTATAGAATGGAGTCATTGCTGAACCATAGTTTTCTATATGATAAAGTTTATTCTCTTGAAGTTTAACAGGATTTGCAAAAAACTCTGCCTGTTGTTTATAGTCAACTTTCAATAAATTAAATAGTTGATTTTTATCTATCCCACTGTCAGCTTTTTTAATTTCATCTGTTAGCTTTTGAATTTTACTCTTTGCAGATGGCATTTGGGCTTGTAATGATAATAGTTTTTCATATGCACTACAAATTTTCTCCTCAGTTTCTGATAATTTTCTTTCTACTGCAGGTAGTTCTCCTTGTGCCCCAGCAATTATACCACTAACCTTATCAATATTAACCTCTGCCTTACTAAGAACTTGAGATATTAACGGTGCAACTTCAACGTTTAATTTTGAATTCATATTTGAAGAAAGTTCATTAACTCTAGCAGTTTTATTTACAAATTCCTCTTTTACAGTATTTGCTATTTCATCATAATGATCCATCTTATTGTAGATATTATTATTTATTTCTTTTATCGTCGTAATATCATTCAATAAAGTAGTTACTCTTTCAAGTTGATTATTAAATAATCTCTCACTTGATAATTTATTGAAATACTCAAAAATATTCTTTACTAGTTGTAATCTTTCTGTACTAGCTTGTAGTCTGCTATCTAAAGCTTTCTGTCTTGCCTTTATTTCTTCTGTTTTATCTGGTTTCTGTTGTAACTCTTTTGCTATGATATTAGCTTCTTTCGATACTTCCTCTACAACATTAAGATGATTATTAATAATCGGTAATAATCTTTCATTGAATCCCTGAATATTATTAATAGTAATTCCAGCTTTATCAGCAATCATAATACTATTTGTGGCTACCCTATCTATTTCTGGAAGTGTATTTTGAACATTGTTTAAAATATTATACCCATATTCCACTTTTCCAATTAATTCACTTAAAGTACTTTCATATGTAGAAAAGTTATCATTTAATTTAAAGATTTCCTCTTTTGCTTTTTCAATTGATGGAAGATTTTCTTCAAATTTTATCCCCGCTTCATGCAGTTTTTCAAAAATTATACCATTAGCTGTTTCTACAAAGTTTTTACTAATATTATTTGCTATTGCCGAAGCACCACTATTAGTGATTTTAGGACTAATCGCATTTATTTTCTCATTTACCGTGTACTCGATAGTCGCTCTTTGAGGTTCTGTTCTACTGACCGATGTCATATCTTTACTGAAATTTTTCGGTACAACAATACTCGCATAATAATCACCTATTCTTACTCCGTCCTCAGCTTCTTGTTTATTAGATACAAACTGCCAATCAAGATTTTTATTGTTTTTCAATCCTTCGACTAAACTATTACCTAAGTTTAAATCTTTGCCATCTACTGTAGCTCCCTCATCTTCTGAGGTTACGGCAACCTTTATATTGTTAGTATGTCCATACGGATCCCATGATGATAGTATATTTGGCCACGCATACATTGATGGTAAAAATATTAATCCTACTATAATTATCCACGTATTAGTTTTTCTAAATACTTCTTTTATATCCTTTCGAAAAATCTCTATAATATTTTTCAACTTTTTATCTCCTCTCTACAGTTTCTTAATAAAAATAATTAGAGATGTTTTGCACCCCTAATTATTGTTTTTATTATTATATCATGAAATAACTACTAATTAAAGTAATCTCATGATATTCAAACTTACTCCATATACAGTATTATATTATTATTACTAGAATTTTTCAAATCTATAATTCTTTGATTGCTACTTCCTCTAAATCTAAGACTTAAATCTTTCAGATAAATCATAAATGGTCCGTCTACCAAGACATCACATAAACTTAATAATTCTTTTTTATCCTCACTACCATTTAGGAGTTGTTCATATGTATAACCACTATAAACCCAAATATCTTTTGTTGAACCGAATTCATCTCTTACTCTTTTTGCTAAAGAGTTAGCTACCTGAGTATTAAGAAATGGCTCTCCTCCCAAAATTGTTAGTCCTTGTACATAAGAATTGCTTAAATCCTGGATAATTTGATCTTCTATTTCTTTCGTGTATAATTGTCCCGCATTAAAATTTTGGATACTTTCGTTAAAACACTCTTTGCAAGCGAATAGACAACCACTTAAGTATATCGAACATCTTATTCCCTCTCCATCAACGAATTGAAATGGTTTATAATCAGCATATTTTTTCTTAGAATAAGCTTCAGCTAACCAAGTGTCATTAGCTTCTTTAAATGTTTGCATCATACATTTATTATTAACATTTTTCTTAGCGGCACTATACTCAGAATTATCTATCGTACTAATAATTGTTCTTAATTTTTCTTCTCTAGACAAAATCCTCACCCCTTATGTTTTAATAATATCATTTTTAATAATCAATTACAATTTATCTTATAAATTATAAAAATCCTATTTTCAAATTTTCTAAACTGTTTTATAATTAATATAATTTAAAATATATTTAATTAAGATATTATAAATACTTTAGAATATTATTAAGTTAATTATTACAATGTATTTTTTAAAATTACGAGGTGTACTATGAGAGTATTAATAACTGGTTTTGATAAGTTTGGTGGTGAGAGTATTAATCCATCTAGTTTATGTGTTAATAGCTTACCAGACAAGATTGACAATATAGAAATAAAAAAAATCACCCTACCTACAGTCTTCAAAGATAGCTCACGTGTTTTAGAAGAAAATATAGCATCATTTTCTCCTAACATCGTTATTTGTGTTGGTCAAGCTGGTGGAAGAAGTAAGATTACACCTGAGCGTATCGCTATTAATATTGATGATGCTAGAATCCCAGATAATATTGGAAATAGCCCTATTGATGAAACTATAAGAAAAGATGGTGAAACTGCATATTTTTCTACACTACCAATAAAGGCTATTGTCGATGAATTGAATAAAAATAATATCCCTTCTGCTATTTCTAATACTGCCGGGACTTTTGTTTGCAATCACATTATGTATGATGCTTTATATATAACTTCAAAAAAATATCCAAATATTAAAGCTGGATTTATTCATATCCCATATATTAAAGAACAGGTTGCAGACAAACCTAACATACCTTATCTGAAAAAAGAAGATATTATCGTTGCTTTAGAATTAATAATAAAAACTGCCGTGACTTTTTATGACAAGGACGATACAAAAATAACAGGTGGTTTAGAACATTAATTAATGCTAAATTTCTATGTCAGTTCAAACAGAATCAAAGTTTCATAAATAGTAAGAAAACACTGAAAAAAAAGTATGAAATATACTATTTTCAGTGTTTCTTTTATTTATTGACAAAGTAGTATACTAGGTATATAATATATTAGCTATATTATTTTTAGGTGGTGAAATTATGTTAAAAGATGCGTTGGGTTATAAGCTTATTACACTATTAGAGAATATGAGAAGTTATACTAAACAACCTCTGGCTGAGATAGGTATTACACATGGACATTTCATTACCCTTATTTACATTTCTGAAAATGAGGGAGTAACACAAGCCCAGCTTGCTGAAATACATCGAAAAGATAGAAATATTGTTGGACGTAATATTGATGCTCTTGAAAAACAAAATTTTGTTATTAGAAAACGTGGAGTGAAAGATAGACGCTCTTTTACACTACATTTAACTGAAGTTGGTAGAGAGGTTTTATCAACATACTCTAATCTATTAAATACAGCTGAAAAAGAAGTTCTTAAAAACTTAACTGAAGAAGAAATTTCTACTTTCTTCACACTATTGAATAAAATAACTTAAGGAGGAAATCATATGGAAAAAACACAAAATTATATAGAAAATCCGCTAGGCACAAAACCTATAAAAAAATTACTTACATCCTTTGCCTGGCCTGCTATTACTGCGAATATTATTAATGCGATGTATAGTGTAATCGATCAGATTTTTATCGGTCAAGGTGTTGGATACTTAGGTAATGCTGCAACAAATGTCGCCTTTCCTCTTACAACTATTTGCTTAGCTATAGGTTTAATGATAGGAATCGGTGCTGCATCTAACTTTAATCTTGAGTTAGGTCGTGATAATCCTGAAAAAGCAAAATCTGTAGTTGGTACTGCAGTATCTTCATTATTTATTATAGGTATTATTATTACGATTTTAGTTCACATATTCTTAAAACCTCTAATGTACGCGTTTGGATCTACAGATGAAATTTTAGAGTATGCAATGACCTTTGCTGGTATTACATCTTTAGGGATTCCATTCTTACTAATTTCTATTAGTACTAACCCTATTGTACGTTCTGATAATAGCCCTAAATATTCAATGTTTGCCATTATTTTTGGTGCAGTACTTAATACTATTCTTAATCCAATTTTCATCTTTGGATTTGGTTGGGGAATTGCTGGATCAGCTTGGGCTACAGTTATAAGCCAATTTCTATCTGCATTGGTTCTTGTTTTATATTTTCCAAAATTCAAAAGTGTTAAATTTACTAAGCAAGACTTTATCCCTAAGTTACCTTTATTAAAAGTTGCTGCAGGGTTCGGAATGCCCTCATTTGTTTTCCAAGGTTCTAATATGATAGCTCAAATAGTAACAAATAACTTGTTAAATATTCACGGTACAAATTCTGTATACGGAAATGATATTCCTATAGCTGTAGCCGGGATTGTAGCAAAAATTAATATAATATTTATAGCTATTATTATTGGATTAATTCAAGGAGCACAACCAATTTTCGGATATAATTACGGAGCTAAAAAATACGAACGAGTTCGTACTACGATGAGATATACTATGAAATATGCAATGATTATCTCAATTACATTCTTTTTAATTTTTGAGATTTTTCCTAAACAAATTGTTAGTCTATTTGGTAATGGTAATGATCTTTACTTTGAGTTCGCAGTTAAGTACATGAGATTCTTCTTATTATTCACATTTATAAATGGTGTTCAAATCTCAAGTTCTACTTTCTTCTCTGCAATAGGAAAACCAAAAATTGGAGTTACTATTGCCCTAACTAAGCAACTTATTGTGCTAATACCAATGTTATTTATTCTTTCACATTTCTTTGGTATTGAAGGAATAATCTATGCCACTCCAGTGACCGACCTTTGTGCAGCTTCAGTTTCTTTATTCTTCTTAGTTAGAGAATTTAAAACTATGCCTAAACAAAATATTATTTAGATAAACTAAAAAGCAATCTAGTGAACTTAATCATTAGATTGCTTTTCGTTATTTATTATCTTGTAGCTACATATTTTAATTCATCTTTATGTTTAGCTAAGAAGTCGTTCATTTCGTCATCTGGAATTTGACGTAGGTATAGGTTAGAACGAATTGTTTCGTCTTCCTCACGGCAAGTAGATAATACTAAGTATTTATCATTTCCTTTAAGTTGAACGCTATCGTTTTTAGTTGCTGCATCTTTCTTAACATTTGTTAATTGGTTTAAGAAATCTTCATCATTTTCAAAATCTAAACGATAGAATGAAGTTGTTTCTGGAACGATTGTTAAGAATGCTGCTTCATAGTAGTATTTTCTCTCAGGAGTTTCAATAACTACGAATTTGTGTTTATCCATGTATTCTTGTTTGTCATAGTAGTTAACATCGTTGAACATACGGTGATCCCCAACTTTACTTCCACGAGCGTGACCGAATAACCAAGTTAATCTGTCATGGAAGTCTTTTTTGTTATCCATATCCATGAATACAGTACCAAGGTAAGGAACGTGTCCACCATCAAATGTTTTATCTAAGTATGTTTCGTTGTCATTAGTTTGAACTACTGGTTCATCTAATTGAGTACCTGGAGCATAAACATAAGCTACAGTTTCATTATTCGTCTTAGATAATTCTGAAAAACGTTTTGATAAATAATCTTTCTCTTCTTTACTTACTGTATAAGTTGCTTTTGATGAACTAGAACTTGTTCCTTTATCATCACTACATCCTGCTACAAACACAGCAGACGTTACTAAAGCAATTGCTAAAAGTAAAATAGAGAAAATCTTTTTGAAATTAAATATTTTTTTCATTATATTTTTCCTCACTATTTAAATTTTAATAACTGTTTATCATTATACAATATCTCAACAAATATTGCTATTAATTTTATTTTACAAATTATTTACTTTTATCTTACTACTACAGCTGTTCCTGTAACTGTAACTAAAAGCATATTGTTACCGTCGCCTCCTATAGGATCGAAATCAATTCTAACTCCGATAACAGCATTAGCCCCCATCTCAGCTGCACGATCTTCTAACTCTTTTAAAACTTGTGCTCTTGCTTGAATAATTTCATCTTCATACCCTTGAACTCTTCCACCAAAAAGGTTTCGAATTCCTGCTCCTATATCTTTGATGACATTAATTCCAGCTACTACTTCACCAGTAGCAAATCCTTTATATTCTACTACTTCCATTCCTGGTATATAGTTTGTTGTTGCAATAATCATATTACTTCACTCCAAAATTGTTTATTAGTCTACTAAAATATCTACTACTTCTTCTAATGTTGCTCCTAAGAAGTAAGAGTTAATATCAATTTGTTCTAAAACTTTTTTAATATCTTCTTTTTGGTATTTTACACCTACTAATTTTTTAGCAATATCCTCAACATCCATTACTCCGAAGAAGTCTCCGTAAAATTTAATATTAGTAATAACTCCTTGTTCTACCATGATATTAGCTTCAATTTTACCAGTTTTAAGTCTTCTATTACGTTTAATATTGAAGTCAGGATTTTTACCGTATACCCAATCCCATGAATTATTTTTTTCTTCTTGGATAGCTAAGATTGCCGCTTCATCTTCTTTAGATGCAACAAAATCAGTCATTTCGTATTTTTCACTCATATATTTTTTAAGTGCTGCTACGAAATCTTGAACTGTCATATCTTGGTTTGGAAGATGATCTTTAATATTTGTTACACGAGAACGTACTGATTTGATACCTTTTGATTCAATCTTATCTTTAGATACTTTTAAAGCATCCGCTAAAACTGATGTATCAACATCAAACATTAAACAACCATGATGCATAATACGCCCATTACGTACGTATTGAGCATTACCACAGAATTTTTGTCCATCAATTTCTAAGTCATTACGTCCTGTAAATTCCGCTTTAACTCCTAATGAGTCTAATGCATCTAGCACAGGTTGTGAGAATGATTTGAAGTCGAATTCTTCACCACTTCTACCATTTGAAATGATTGTGTAGTTTAAGTTATTTAAATCGTGGTAAACTGCTCCTCCACCACTTACACGACGAACGATTTTTATATCTTTATCGTCACAGAATTTTTGGTTTACTTCCTCTGTTGTGTTTTGGTTCTTACCAACAACGATACATGGTGAGTTTATCCATAGCATAAACACATCATCTTTTTCTGCTAGCTCATTAAAAGCATAAAGCTCTAATGCAGTATTGTAGCGTGGGTCATTACTTTTTGATTCTATATATATCATATTAATCTCCTTAATAATTAACTATTTCTTTACTCCCTATTATACCATTTTTTGCTAAGTAAAACACTAAATTTTTATCCAAATTAATATTTTTTATGTTATTTCAAACAAACTTAAGCCAGATTATGGTATAATTATAAGGAATTATTAAAATTATTTTAAAGGAGTTACCCTTTTATGACAAAAATTATTTTAACTGGAGATAGACCTACTGGTAAACTTCACTTAGGACACTATGTTGGTTCTTTAAAAAATCGTATAGCTTTACAAAATGAAGATGATACTGAAGTATTTATTATGATTGCCGATCAACAAGCACTTACTGATAATGCTGATAATCCAGGAAAAGTTATCGAAAACATTACAGAAGTAGCACTTGATTATCTTGCGGTTGGAATCGATCCTAAAAAAACTACTATTTTTATCCAATCACAAATTCCGCAACTTGCAGAATTATACATGTACTATATGAATTTAGTATCAGTTTCTAGATTACACCGTAATCCTACTGTTAAACAAGAAATTAATGACAAAAAATTCGGTGAAAGTATTCCTGCAGGATTCTTTACTTATCCTGTAAGCCAAGCTGCTGATATTACTGCTTTTAAAGCAACACACGTTCCTGTTGGTGAAGATCAAAAACCAATGCTTGAACAAACTCGTGAAATCGTTCGTGACTTCAATAGAACATACAATAAAGATGTTCTAGTATTACCTGAGATTGTACTACCACCAAAAAACCATGCTCGTCTTGTAGGAATTGATGGACAAGGAAAAATGAGTAAGAGTTTAAATAACGGTATTTACTTAGGGGATAGCGAAGAAAACATTAAATCTAAAATAATGAAAATGTACACTGATCCAAATCATATTAAGATTGAAGATCCAGGTCAAGTTGAAGGAAATGTAGTATTTAAATACTTAGACATTTTCGATACTCGTACTGATGAAGTTGCAGAACTTAAAGAACACTACTCTCGTGGTGGACTTGGTGATATGAAACTAAAACGCCGTTTAAATGATGTGATGCAAGACTACCTACGTCCTATTAGAGAACGTCGTGAAGAATTCGCAAAAGATAAAGCTGAAGTATATAGAATGTTAAAAGCAGGAAGTGAAAAAGCTGAGAAAGTTGCAGCTACTACTTTAGATGAAGTAAAAGATGCAATGGGAATTAATTATTTCAAAAAATAAATATTTTATGGGGGAAGAGCTCTACTCTTCCTCTTAGTCGTTTGAATTATTATAAAAAATAAGGAGGCCCTATGGCAAAGAGAAAAAAACAACAATTATCACTATTTTCAATTATTTCAATTGTAATAGTAATTTTAGCATCAATTGCTATTACTTATTACACGAATAAATCATCAAATAAAACATCAAATACTACCACTACATTCACTAGTGTATCAAAAATTCCTGATGATGTAATAAACTCTCTAACAGCTCCTAAAGAAAGTGAAGCAACTGATGATAATAAGTACAAAGTACTAAATAATAATAATCCATACTTCTCTAAAGAAGACTTATCTACAAATTCATTTGAAAACTATAGTCCACTAGATAAACTTGGTCGTGTTGGACAAGCAAATGCTATCATCGGCGTTGATTTAATGCCTTCAGAAAAACGTGAAGAAATCGCACACGTTCGTCCAAGTGGATGGCAAAATAACAGAGGAACTCATGTTTACGATAGATCGCATTTAATTGCTTTCCAACTAGCTGGAGAAAATGATAATGATAAAAACCTTATGACTGGAACAAGATTTATGAATCTTAATATGATTCCTTTTGAAAATGAAGTTGCTGATTATGTAAAGAAAACTAAAAAACACGTACGTTACCGTGTAACTCCTATTTTTAAAGGCGATGATTTAGTTGCTCAAGGGGTTATCATGGAAGCAATGTCAGTTGAAGATAATGGTAAGAGTGTTAAATACAATGTATTCTTACCAAACTTCCAAAAAGATGTTACCATCGACTATAAAACAGGCAAATATACTGTAAAATAAAATTAAGACTTCGAACTTTATAAGTTCGAAGTCTTTTCTTAATCTTTCTTTATGTATCTTTCTGCAATAGCTAAACTTATAACTAACAATAAAATTGCTCCAGACCATATTAAGACGCTGTAAGGATCATCATGTTGAACTATAATTAACCTAATAATCGCTGTTATTCCAATATAAATAAAGTATCGTAGCGGAAAATGATAATTGTTTTTAAAATATTTCACAATCAGAGCTACAAATTCAAAATATAGAAAGAATACTAATATTCCTTCAACAAAGTGTTGATAATTACCTTGTTCAGTTAAAAATTTTACACCTTCATGATATATTTCTTTAGCTTCCATTATTAATCCAAATGATAGTAATACTCCTATTATTAATAATCCTATGTTCATTATCCAAAGGAAAATATCCGATATTATTTTACTAAACCTCTCCATTTTTCACCTCTTAACATTTTATACAAGAATCATTATATCATAATAAAATTTAATATTCTAATGAATTCAACTATGAAAATAATATTTTAGACAGCTTGTATGCTATAATAAAGAAAAGGAGATACATATGATTACGCTAAAAAAGATTAAAGAAAAACATTTAAAGGATTTATATAAAATAATTTACTCATCAGAAACTCCTGAATGGAGTAACTATAATGCACCTTATTTTAATGAATATAAATACATTGATTTAGATACATTCTTACTAAAAAACCATCATGAATATTTCTTAAGCGAGCGGGTCTTAGGAATATTTCTAAATGATAAGCCTATTGGTATTGTTACTTATTATTGGGAAAGTTTAGCCACTCGTTGGCTAGAAATTGGGATAGTAATATATGATCAGAATATTTGGGCAAAAGGTATAGGGTATACTGCTTTACAAAAGTGGATTGAGCTATGTTTTAACAGATTTCCTGAAATACAACACATTGGACTTACTACTTGGAGTGGAAACACAAGAATGATGAAACTTGCAGAAAAACTAGGACTTCTTTGTGAAGCAAGGATTAGAAAAGTTAGATATTACAATGGTGTATACTACGATTCTATAAAATACGGTATATTAAGAGAAGAATTTAATTCTATTAGTTACTAGGAGGATAAAAATGATATTTCAATATGGAACTATGGCAGGAATTATAGAAGGCGCTTATAGTGGAAGCCTAACTATAGAAGAACTACTAAAATACGGTAATTTTGGAATTGGTACATTTGATGGCATTGATGGTGAAATGGTAATTTTAGATAGTAAAGTTTATAAAACAGATTATTTTGGTAATTCATATCTTCAATCAATCAAAGAAAGTACACCATTCGCTACAATTACTACATTCGAAAAAGAATACAAGAAATTTGATAATCTTACGTTTAAAAACTTATTAGAAAAAGTTCAAGATTACTTAAATCAAAATTATTTCTATGCAATAAAAATTTCAGGAAACTTTCAGAAGATGAATACTAGATCTCCAAAAAAACAAGAAAAACCATATCCACCTTTACTAGAAGTACTAGAGAATCAAAATATTTTTCATTATGAAAATACACAAGGTACAATAGTTGGTTTTTTCTCTCCTTATTATGCCCAAGGATTAGGTGTTGGTGGATTTCATTTACACTACATTAGTAATGATTTAAAAGCGGGTGGACATATCTTTGATTTTGAAATATTAAACGGTCTTGTAGAAATTTCTAAACCTTTAAATTATTCATTAAAATTTCCAATAAATGACGAATATCAAAATATAAAAATAGATGAAACTACTCTTCATGAAAAAATTAGTATCGCAGAAGTTAAAAACTAAAAATTTAAATTACACTAGGAATTTTAGTAGAAAAATATGCCTATATTCCTAGTGTATTTTTTCTCATATCCTAAGTTTAACAGAGATACATTATACAGAAAAAAAGATGACTAGCAAATTGCTAGCCATCTTTTTCTTTATAAACTATTATTTAGTTTTTTTCTTAGGTGCATGTAGACATAAGTCAACACAGTCAGTCATAGCTTCATATAAAGCTTCAGAGAATGTTGGGTGACCATGGATAAT
>CALIWM010000397.1:0-12539 GCA_938046645.1 uncultured Gemella sp.
TTTCAAGTTGCACCTCCATACCAATTTTTCACTTTTCTATTATATCACTTTTACAATAGTTTAGGTAGAAAGAATCACTATACTAATTCTTCTTAAAAAATTTTATAATAAACAACCCTGGAAAACCTTAACAAGAATGAGTTTTTTGATTAATTGTCAGAAAAATTTAAAAATTTATTCAAAAAAAGCTTGCATTCATAAATAATAATGTGTATAATAAAAACAACAAAAACGAGAAGGAGGAACTACAAATGAAACAAACAACAACTTTAAAATCTTGGCAAAACTGGCGTAGATAATGTTGTGTGTATGTTTTTATGACGTAGACGCAACTTTAGTGTACTCTAAAAAGTGTCTATGTCGGCTGTAGAAAAATCGTTTTAAATTTCGCAAAAGGGCCGTATAGAATTCTATACGGTCTTTTCTTTTTAGGGTGAAATGCAAAAATCAAAATAATCTTATAGACAATTCGAAAGGAAATAAACAATTATGACAAACTTGGAAAATAACTTAAACAACTTAAAAGGATACTTTGGAGAATTTGGAGGAAGCTTCGTACCTGAAGTAGTTCAAAAGGCTCTTGATGAATTAGACGCAGCTTATGATAAATACAAAAATGATGAAGAATTTTTAGCAGAGTATGCTCATTACTTAAAAGATTACTCAGGACGTGAAACTCCACTATACTACGCTGAAACTTTAACAAATCACCTTGGAGGAGCAAAAATCTACCTTAAACGTGAAGATTTAAATCACCTTGGGGCACACAAACTTAACAACGTTATTGGGCAAATTTTACTTGCAAAACGTATGGGTAAAAAGAAAGTTATCGCTGAAACTGGAGCAGGTCAACACGGTGTAGCTACAGCTGCTGCCGCTGCAAAGTTCGGTATGGAATGTGAAATCTACATGGGAGCTCTTGATGTAGAAAGACAAAGATTAAATGTATTTAGAATGGAAATGCTTGGAGCAAAAGTTCACGCAGCTCAAGAAGGAGAAAAAACTCTTAAAGAAGCTGTTGACGCTGCATTCAAAGCATGGATTGAAAATATCGATGATACTTTCTACGTACTAGGATCAGCAGTTGGTCCTCACCCATACCCAACTATCGTAAAAGACTTCCAAAAAGTTATTAGTAAAGAAGCAAAACGTCAAATCCTAGAAAAAGAAGGTCGTCTTCCTGACTTAGTAGTAGCCTGTGTAGGTGGTGGATCTAACGCAATCGGTGCTTTCGCTGAGTTCATCCCTCACGAAGAAGTGGCATTACTAGGAGTTGAAGCCGCTGGTCGTGGTCTAGATACTGATCGTCACGCAGCAACACTTACTCTTGGTACTGTTGGTGTTGTTGACGGAATGAAAACTTACGCATTATTCAACGAAGACGGTTCAGTAAAACCTGTTTACTCAATCTCTCCAGGACTAGACTACCCTGGTATCGGACCTGAGCACTCATTCCTAAAAGATGCAAAACGCGCTGAATACGTAAGTGCAACTGACGATGAAGCTGTTGATGCTTTACTTCTATTAACTAGAACAGAAGGAATCATCCCAGCAATCGAAAGTTCACACGCTCTTGCAGAAGTAATCAAACGCGCTCCAAAACTAGATAAAGATAAAGTAATTATCGTTAACGTATCTGGACGTGGAGACAAAGACGTAGCCGCAATTGCAGACTACTTAGAAAATAGAAACAAATAATATAACAACAAAACATCGCATACTAGATTTTCTAATATGCGATGTTTTTTTCAAAAATTACACCTTTATAACATTAAATTTATGAGTAAAAATTACTATAATTAACAAGTTAAAAACACTGATATATCAACCCTTGTAAATAGTTGATTATCTATATTTAATTTGTTATAATCAAAGTCGGAGAGAGAAGTTAGGGAGTGCAACAACTCCCAGTAAAGATGGTAGCTACTTCAATTTGAAAGGGGATGGTGCTATGTCCGCATACACTAAAATCTGGAAGAAAGGAGTAGCAAGTTGTCACCTTACGAAATAGTACAAACTATTATTGGTATAAATCTATTGATTGTAACAATAGTTGGAGTGTGCTTAACAGCGTTCAAAAATGACAATAAAAAATAACCATCTTTAACTTTAGCCGGTTAGATGGTTATTAAAACTATCTTATTCGAGCTACCGTCTTTAAAACGGCTCTCTCTTTTATAACTTTATTTTAACACAAAAAAATATATAACGCAATAAATAATAACAAAACATCGCATACTAGATTTTCTAATATGCGATGTTTCTTTTTTATTATTTTTTAAATTTTTTGTGTAATTCTGTATAGAATAATAATCCTATTAACGTTAAGGCTATTCCTCCCATAGCTAATGATGTTTGTGAGATTAAAGTACTTACTAAAGTATAAACTCCACCAAGAATAGCTATTATAGGAACAATCGGATATAACGGAACTCTATATGGTCTTTCTAATTTTGGTTCTTTTTTACGTAGTATAATTACCGCAAGGAAAGTTGCTGTGTAGAAGAACCACATTACGAATACTAATAGGTCTGTTAACATATCAAAACTACCAGTTAACATCATTAAGAATGCTATTACTAGAAGTAATAATCCTGCATTAACAGGAACTGCTCCTTTATTTAACTTTGTCCATACATTTTTAAATGGAATCTGTTCACTTTTTGCCATTGCATAAGGAACTCGAATCCCAGCCATTGAAAAACCGTTAATTGCTCCATATACACTAATCAATATACCAATTGTGATAATTTTACCACCAATACCACCAAACAACTTAGCAGCTACTTCACTGGCTACAGTTTGATTACCTGCAACATGATCTAATGGTAAAGTCATAAGGTAAGCTACATTTATAAGTACATATACAAC
Organism: uncultured Gemella sp.; assembly: GCA_938046645.1. Classification (GTDB taxonomy): domain Bacteria; phylum Bacillota; class Bacilli; order Staphylococcales; family Gemellaceae; genus Gemella. The sequence continues at coordinate 2,872 of CALIWM010000397.1, forward strand.
CATAACAACCGCAAGCCCTAGGAAAATCGCTCTTGGTAAATCTCTTTTAGGATTTTTCATCTCTCCTGCCATACTTCCTACGTTCGTCCACCCTTCATAGGCAAACATCGCAGCAAGTAAAGCTCCACCTAGTCCGCTGGCGAATGAAATATCTTTCCCCGCTTCTATAGGGAATAATTGCAACGGTTGTGAGTCAGTTTGAAATAATCCAAATGCAATAATTACTATTAATGGTATTAATTTACAAATAGTAGCTACAGTCTGAATCGTTCCTCCAATTTTCCCACCTAAAAAGTTTAGAAACATTAACGATGCTGCTGCAGCAATGGCTATAGGAAGATGCCAAGTCTTATCTAAATTTAATAAATTTAAAACTTGTGTAGAGAAGATAACCGCAAGAGCCGCTATCATCGCAGGGAAATAAATCACCGACTGAGCCCATCCTAATAAAAATGCTGCGGTTTTCCCATAAGTTCTTTCTATCCAAACGACCATCCCACCAACTTCAGGAATAGATGCCGCAAGTTCCGCAACTGTAAGACCTGCACAAATAGTAATAATACCAGCAAGCACCCAAGCAAGTAACCCTAAGCTCATCGTCCCTGTAGTTTTATAAATTACAGCTGCCTTAAAGAATACCCCTGCTCCGATTACCGAGCCTATAACCGTCATAAAGGCTGGCATGAAACCTATCGTTCTTTTTAACTCATTCATGAGAGTAACCTCCTTATTTTATAATTTTTTCATCTATATATTATACCTTATTTATTAAACAAAAAGAAAGAAAAGACTCAAAATTTGAATCTTTTCTTTAATATATTTTCTACTTCCCAAATAATAATTTGAAGAAGTTTAATTTTTGACCGTATCTTAATGTCGCTAATCTATATACTCTAACACTTGCAAATGCTACAAGTAATGTAGTTACGACTAATATACCATAAGATAATCCTAATTCTTGAATAGATACGTTGCTTATTGCATAACGTGTAAACATTACAAAATATGATGTAAATGGAACGTATGATAAAATCTCTGCAAGTTTAGTATCTCCAGTTGAACCCATAATATAGTAGTTTACGAAGAATGCACCCATAAATGTTAACATCGGTAAAGTTATCGCTCCGTTGACATCCTCAATCTTACTAACTAATGAAGCGAATGCCGCGTACATAAACATAAACATCACGAATCCAGTTAAAGCAAATGCTAATCCTACACCAAGAACTTTTAAGTCTACATTTTCTATAATATGCTTAATATTATCGCTATATCTAGAACCATTGATTTTTAGACCGGCGAATAATCCACCAATAATTAAGCCCATTTGAACAAGTACTGCAACAGATAAAGCTAATACTTTCCCTAAAATTAATGTTCTAGGATTTACAGTGACTACTAATAGTTCCATAGCTCTATTACTTTTCTCTTTAACAACATTTGTTGCAACTACACTACCGAATTGGATTACTGTCATATAAACAATGAATGTAAGAACATAAACTACTACAACATTTACTACTTGAGTTTGAGCATCAGAATCTCCACTTACATTTACAGGTACAGGTTGAGGTAAATGTGATTTCACGTTAGTTACTTTATCATAATCTAAACCATTTTGTTTATAGACTAATTTCTCTACATTTTTTCCAAAAGCTTCTTTAAATTCGCTACTATCTTTACTAAAGATAGATTGTCTAGATAAATATTCATAACTACCTTTAGTTAAAACGACACCTTCATCTAATTTTTTAGCTTTAATGTCTTTTTCTAAAGCCTCTTTACTATCATATTTTTTAGCTTCTTTTAGATCATCTAACTTAATATTTACATCTTTTACAACATATGCACTACGATTGAAATTATCATTGCTCTCACCTTTAAAAATATTACTATTAGCGATCGATGGCACAAATGTTATACCTATAGCTATAATGAAATACAATGCCATAATAACTTTTGTCGCTTTTTTCGCAAAAAATTGTTTAAACTCAAAATTAAATACTGTACTAAAATTTTTCATAATTACTTACCTACCTGTTCTTTGAAAATATCTTCTAACGAAGGTTTATAAAGTTTGAATTCTTCAATATTAAATATACTTCCAGCTAATTTTGCTAATAATTCTTTTTTAGCACCCTCTTCTTTGAAATCAAGAAGCACTCCCTCTGGAACTAATGAATACTCAATACCTAGTGGTATAGACTTAAGATTAGCAAGTAGTTCCTCTTTCTCAAAACCACTAACACTCAAGATCATTTTTCCATGTCCTAATTGTTTTTTAATATAATCTAGATTCCCACTTAGAGTAATTTTCCCTTTCTCTAATATATTAATATCCTCACAGAATGTTTCTACAACTGGCATTTGGTGAGATGAGAAAATAACAAGTTTATCTTTTTTAATAAAATCTGTAATTATTTCTTTTAATTTTGATACGTTCACCGGGTCAAGCCCACTGAATGGTTCATCAAAAACAAGAATATCTGGGTCATTCATAACACTTTGGATAATTTGAATTTTTTGGGCATTACCTTTAGATAATGTTTTTAATGCTTGTTTATTATCCTCTAGTTCGAAGTACTCTAACCATTTTTTCGCTTCTGTTTGTGCTGCTTTCTTCTTCATACCTTTTAACATTCCGAAGTACGTAAGCTGATCTACAAGTCCAACACCATCGTACATTCCGCGTTCTTCTGGAAGGTATCCAATCTTCACCTTACTGTGATCTAAAGGTTTCCCATCTAGTAAAATCTCCCCTTTATCCGGCTTGAATATGTCTAACAGTATTCTAAAACTTGTTGTCTTACCACTACCATTTCTTCCTAGATATCCATTAGCCACTCCACTTTTCGCTGTGAAGCTAACACCTTTAAGAACCTTTTTATTACCAAAACTTTTCTCTACATTTTTAAATTCTAAAATCATAGCCCTTACCTCATTTCCTAACTTAATTAAAAGTTAAATCCCTTTTTTATTCATCATTATTTTTTATTTCTTTTGTTAACTTGAAATATTTCGGTAAAAACATTCCAAGTCCACTTATACAGTAACCAAATATACCACCTATTAATCCACCTATTAACATGGCTAACACATCAGGTATTCCACTATTAATTACCCATTTAATATTAGTAAAATACAATACCCCTATTATATTTATTAAAATAAATAAAACTATAAATCTTAACAATCTATATTTAACAATTTCTAATTCCGTCTCGGTATCAGTATATATCGGATAAGAACTCGAAGTCCCTTCAGCAAGTCTAAACAAATTATAAACTTGAAACTTATAAAGCCTCCAACCGCTTGCTTTATAATACTCTTCTATCTCTGGTGTAAAGTTTTTATCAAAGATAAACTTATATTGCTTATCGCTAGTCTCTGAGACTTTCTTCATTCTAATTGCCACTATAGCCTCTTTATCATATTCATATCCCTCAGCTGCAAGGTTATTCATTTTATCCGCTACTTTATCATAGCTTATAAATACCGGAACATATTTATACTTCATAAAGTCAATCCTTTCTTCTCTTCAAAAATAAATATTTTATAAAGAACACTATATTTACAGCACCTAGTCCTAAACCAAAGCCAAAAGACATTCCTGTAATAAAATCAATTACTTCAGATTCCATCAAAAATTTATTTATTAAATGTGTAATCAAAGCTATAAGAAAGCATCCTAACATGATTTTCGCATTAAATCTTATTCTATATAGCCACATGTATTCTTCACTCAAATTATCTGTATATAATGTAGTTGCCGTAGGTTCACCACATAATATCTGCCAAAAAATACCATTTCTAACTACTTCCCAACCGTTAAATCTGTAAAAATCTTGACGTTCTGCATCGAACTTTTTATCATATACCAGTTCGTATTTATAATCGGTTCTTTCTCCTTTTTCTAATAAAATTAAGAACCCCAGAAACTTTTTAAAATGCCAACCCTTTGCACTATATCTTTCTAACTTTCTCATGAGTCTTTTATTTGTTAAAGCGAATGTATGTATCACTTTATATTTACTCATCACTTCCACCACCTATAAACTTCTTAGCTACATCTAGTAAAAACTGTCGAAGTTTTAAATTTTTCTCCAAAATTTCCATACCTTTTGGAGTAATATGATATTCTTTTTTCGAATTATCGATTTCTTTATCTTCAATCCAGCCTACAGAAACCATTTTACCTAAAGTTGTGTACATTGTCGCAGGTCCAATAATAATATTATTATCAGTAATTTCTGCCACCTTTTGCATTATCAAGTATCCATGAATAGGTTCTGTTAAAACTAGAAGTGTAAAAAATATACTATCCGTTAATTCGCCCGTTTCATAAGGGCTTAACTTTGCCATTTTATCCCTCCTAACCTAATTAGAGATATTCTTCATCTATATCCATCATCGATATATCTATCTTTGATATAATTATATATCCATCATTGATATAAGTCAATAGATTATTTCATTATTTTATAAAATTTCACTAAAATAATCTATACTAGCTAACTCAGCTAATCAAATTTAGTTACTTTCACCTCTAACAATATTAATATTTATCCAATTGCATTAATAAAAATAATTTATATGTGTAGTATTATAAGCTATAATATGATAGAATATTTCTATAAAAATAAATTTATTAAAATAGATTTTTTATACTCAACTAATCTATTTTCATTTACATTAAGGAGAGCGACATGACAAAATCATTAAAAAAATATCTATTGCTTGTTGCAACGGTTATTCTTTCAGTTACTCTTGCTGCTTGTAGCATGGGGGCTTCTACAGAACAAATCGTTAATAAATCAGTAGAATCATCTAAAAACATAAAAAGTACAGATTTCGTAGCTACTAACAGTTCTGAAATTTTAGTTGGTGAGCAAACTCAAACAGTTGAAAATACTGTATCAGGATCATTAATTATCGATCCACTAGCAATTAAAGCTACTACTGATGTGAAAGCTCAAGGTCAAAGCCAAACACTAGAATTATACATTAAAGATGGAACTGCTTATGCAAAATCAACAGGACAAAATGAGTGGGTTAAAAGCTCAAGCAGCAGCATTACTGCCCAATTCGAAAACCTTAAGAAAATCGCAAACTCAGAGCAAATCTTAGAATTCTACAAAAAAATTGCTAAAGATTTCAAGAAAACTGAAGAAAATGGAAACTACGTTCTAACATACACAGGAAGTGGAGACCAATTTAAAGACCTTATGGTTGCTGTTGCTAATGCATCTTCTGGAAATGAAGTAAATGCTAGTGCATTCAACAACGTTGATTTCAAAAACGTTACAATCAAACTTGTTGTTACTAAAGATTACACACCTGTAACTAACGAAGTAAACATGGAGCTTGCTACTAAAAACACACCAACTCCAACAACAATGAAAATCAAACAAAACATTCAATACTCTAACGTAAACAATGTTAAAGAAATCAACCTACCTGATGAAGTAAAAAACGCTAAAGAGGTAGCTGCTGATACTCAAAAATCAGAATAATAATATTACCTACTTACTCAAAAAGTAAGTAGGTTTTTTATTAAATCCATTTTATATTTCTATAATTTAAAAATTAAGGTTAAATTTCTAAATACTTTATTTGAATATCTGAGTTTATGTAAATATATCCTTTTATTTTACAATGCTCTTTACATCTAGTATAATGGTATGTACGATTAAAATATCAGGAGGTAATTTGAATTTATAATTATAGCGCCCGAACTAAGTTCTAAAGGTTAAATTGAATTTAGTTGACGAGGAAAAAAGTTATCGAAAATTCGGCGGATACTTTTTCGGAACCAGAGAGTTTCGTTAGATAATGTACAATGGGGTGTACCTTTGTATCTTTAGGAACGCAGTGACGACAAGATACTTATGATAGATACAAGTATAATATTTCACAGAATATATTAAGTCATATTTAGACGCAGTGGTTTATTGATTTCAAAATTCACTTTAGAAAAGCTCTTTTGAAATCTAATAAACTGTGCGGGGGTAGATCTTAATATTTCTAGGAACTCAGTGATAGCATAATACCCTTCAAAATCATTATCACCTCTCTATAGTCTCATTATGTCTTTTTTAAGGTTTACATAAACTTTGTGAAGTATAATATTTTGAGCATGAATATAAAACTTTATAGTACTTTCTATAAAAAATAAATTAAATAAAAAAGCGAGGAATTTTTAATATGTGTGGAATTGTAGGATTTGTTGGAGAAGCAAATGGAGTTAAGTTTTTAATCGATGGACTTAGCAGCCTTGAATATCGAGGATACGACTCAGCTGGTATTGCTGGTGTTGTTAACGGAGAGGCTAGTGTTACTAAGTCTGTAGGTCGTATTAAAAACCTAGAAGCCCTAATCCCTGAAGGACTTCACCTAGAATTAGGTATTGGTCATACGCGTTGGGCTACTCACGGTGGAGTTAACACAACTAACTCTCACCCTCACCAAAGCTTCAACAAACGTTTTATTTTAGTTCATAACGGAGTTATCGAAAACTTCCAAGAACTTAAAGAAAGATTTTTCAAAGGTGTAGAACTTGTTTCTGAAACTGATACTGAAGTTATCGTACAATTAGTACAAGTTTATAGCGATCGTGGTCTTAATACTAAAGAAGCTTTCAAAAAAGCTGTATCTAAACTTCAAGGTTCTTATGCACTTTGTTTAATCGATACAGAAGATAAAGACACATTATATGTAGCAAAAAATAAAAGTCCACTTCTTATCGGACTAGGAGAAGAAAATAAAAACTATGTCGGTAGTGATGCTTTAGCAATGATTAAGTACACTAACAACTTCTTAGAAATCAACGATGGTGAATTTGTTATCGTGAAAAAAGATAGCGTAACTATCGAAGATAAAGAAGGTAATGTTGTAGAGCGTGAAAGTTTCTCAACTAACTTAAACGCTGGAGAAATCGATAAAGGTATCCATGAGCATTACATGATTAAAGAAATTCATGAGCAAGTAGGAGCTATGCGTAATATCATTTCCCACTACTTCGATGGACATGATGTAAATATTGATAACGAAATTATTAACAATGTAAAAAACGCAGATAGATTATATATTATCGGATGTGGTACAAGTTACAACGCTGGTTTAGTAGGAAGAAACTATTTTGAAAAATGGGCTGGTATTCCTACAGAGGTACACTTAGCATCAGAATTTGCTTACAACGTACCATTATTATCTAAAAAACCAATGTTCATCTTCCTTTCTCAATCAGGAGAAACAGCTGACCTTCGTGCCGTACTTACAAAATTACGTAGCGTAAATGCAGATTATAAGTTCTTAGTACTTACTAACGTTGATGCTTCAACTCTATCTCGTGAATGTGACTATACATTATTACTTCACGCAGGTGTTGAAATCGCAGTTGCATCTACTAAAGCCTATACTGCTCAAATCGCAACACTAAGCATACTTGCTTATGAAGTAGCTAAACAACTTTCAAAACAACCTAAATTTGATATCGAGCAAGAGTTATCAGTAATTACTTCAGCAATCGAATCAATCTTAGATGATACAAAAACTATCAAAGACCTAGCTAAAAACTTATTCACAGAACGCAATGCATTCTACATCGGACGTGGGATCGACTACTATAGTGCATGTGAGGCAGCTCTAAAACTTAAAGAAGTTTCTTACATTCAAACAGAAGGATTTGCCGGAGGAGAATTAAAACACGGTACAATCGCTCTTATCGAAGAAAGAACACCTGTAGTAGCTCTTATCACAAGCGCTAAACTAGACCTAAATACACGTAGTAACGTAAGTGAAGTAGCTAGCCGTGGTGCCAATACTCTAATCATTACATTAGAAAAATTAGCTCGTAAGGGTGACTACGCAATCCCTAACGTAAACGAAGACCTTGCTCCAATCGCAAGTATCGTAGTTACACAACTATTCGCATACTACGCGGCTTACACTAAAGGACTAGATGTAGATAAACCACGTAACTTAGCTAAATCAGTAACAGTAGAATAATAATCAAATACATAACTAGTGGGAGTAGCTCTAATTAACAGAGTTACTCTCATCTTTTTTTAAAAGTTAAACCTTTTCACTTTACAACTTAGCGAGTTCAGTTTATAATATACGTATAAATAATAAATTTAATTATCTTCGGGGCAGGGTGAAATTCCCGACCGGCGGTCAAAGTCCGCGAGCGCAAGCAGATTTGGTGAAATTCCAAAACCGACAGTACAGTCTGGATGATAGAAGATATAGAATAAATAAACTTACACATACAGTATATTACGTATGTATATTTGCTGTACTTCGTTTAAGTGTAACGCTTATTTTTCATACCTTTCAGTCCCGCTTTAAAATTTTTAAAGTGGTGTTTTTTATATCTAACGTAGATTTAGAATACACCTTTTTAAGAATAGTATTGCGGCTATTTTATTGCCTATGAAGATAGGAAAGAGGTTTTAAATGTATAAAAAAAATGTTCACTCACTAGTTTTGAGTGGTATGCTTGCAGTTATTGCTCTACTTCTATCTTTTTTTAGTTTTGCTGTGCCATTCTTGCCACCATTTCTAAAATTTGATTTTACGTTCATCCCGCTATTCATGGCGTTATTATTATTAGGATATAAAGATGCGCTTTTAGTGTCATTCTTAAAAAACTTCCTACACTTCGCTTTGTTATCACATGAACCAATCGGATCAATTGCTAATATAGTAGTAGAATTTACTTTCATTAGTATTATCATATTCTTCTACAAAAAAGGTACTGCTAAGACTATTATTGGTGGAATTTTAGGAACACTAGCAATAACGGTATTTATGACACTACTTAACTACTTCGTATTACTTCCAGCGTATGGATATATTATGAATCTAGCAGACATAGTGACTAATGTAAAAACAATCGTAACGGCTGGTATTATACCATTCAACCTACTTAAAGGTGCTTTAGTAACATTCTTATTCTTCGTTACTAAAAGTGTTTATAAATCAATACCAACTAGTATTCGTAGCCGTTTTGCATAATAATATTAGATATTAATTAATTTAACCATGAAAAATTCCTCCATTACATTCACCTTACTGTAATGGAGGATTCCTTTTTTATTATATTTCCTAGGGAATATTTTATTCAAAAATTATTTTTACAGCCTACGACTATCTTACTCACTAAGTAGTTCATCTAATTTTTCCGAGTGAGTTACTTCCTCAACATTCACATCTTTTTCATCAAGTACCGTATCAATGTTTAATTTTTCATCATTATTAACTATTAATCTAGCGTAAATTTTTTCTCCTACACTTCTAATACTCTCGTAATCAATCTTATAATCTTTTATTTTTGACTTCGCCGTAAATGCCAATTTATCTTTTTCTAATATTATTTTTTCATAAAAACCACGAGCATCTGCAGTTTTTACAACTCTAACTATCTCTTTATACTTAGGATTATTTTTCATATAAATAACGCCACCAACAGCAGCCATAAACGTTATTGCTCCTAATATTTTTTTTCTCACTTAAACACATCCTCCTTTTTACAACTACCAATCGGAGATTTTAAAACTCTCTTATTAGTGTACTTTTTAGTTATCTTATATATTATAACTTTTCTAAGGTTTTTGCAATAGTTTTTTTATGATTTCTTGTACTTTATACATTGCTTCCTTTTACCA
>CALIWM010000398.1:0-3606 GCA_938046645.1 uncultured Gemella sp.
GTCTAGCCCTTCTGATATAGAAATTATATAAATTTAAGCTACCAGTTTTTCTATATTCTTTAATAATTAATGAACTAATTAAATATCCCGATAATACAAAAAATAGATCTACTCCTAAAAATCCACCCGGTAGGTAATTTACATCAACGTGATAAATAATAACGGCTAAAACAGCCAATGCCCTCAAGCTATCTATACTTGGAAGGTATTTTGATTTATTATTACTCATTTCTACCTCCTTTAATCTTTAAACATCGCTAGTGCAACACGTCCTCGTTCTTTGTCTATGTCTATTACATAAACATCAACAATTTGTCCTACACTTAGTACGTCTAATGGATTTTTAATATAATTTTTACTAATTTTCGAAATATGTACCATCGCATCTTGTTTTAAACCGATGTCGATAAATGCTCCAAACTGTGTAATATTTCTAACAGTACCTGCCAATTTAACACCAATCTGAAGATCATCTATAGTTAGAATATCAGATTTTAACAATGGCTTAGCGAATGATTCACGTTCATCTCGCAGAGGTTGTTTTAAATCTTTGATTATATCTTCTAACGTTTCAAGACCGACACCAATTTTTTCTGCTAGAGCTTTTTTATCTACACCGTCTATTGTAGTAGCAAACTCTTCTGTTCCTACTTCTTTAGTTGACAGTTTTAACTCTTTTAGTAAATTCTCTGCTGCTTTATAACTTTCTGGGTGAATACCTGTAGCATCGAAAATATTTTTACTATCAGGTATTCTAAAGAATCCTACACATTGTTCAAAAGTCTTTTTACCAAGTCTTGGTACTTTAGCTATTTCTTTAATTGTTTCTATTTTTCCATTTTCTTGACGATACGCTACGATATTTTTAGCGATTTGTTTATTAACACCTGAAACATATGATAATAATGATACAGATGCCGTATTAACATTTACCCCTACTTTGTTAACCGCAGTTTCTACTACGAAAGTAAGCTCTTTTTCTAAAAACTTAGGCGTAATATCGTGTTGGTATTGACCCACCCCAATTGATTTTGGATCAATTTTTACAAGTTCACTTAGTGGATCTTGAATACGTCGTGCTATTGATACAGCACTTCTTTCTTCTACATTGAAGTCTGGGAATTCTTCACGTGCTACTTCACTAGCTGAGTACACACTAGCTCCCGCTTCATTTACGATAACATAGTCAATTTTCAATCCCGCTTCTTTTAAGTTATCTACTACAAATTTCTCAGTTTCACGAGACGCAGTACCATTACCTATAGCTATTAAATTAATATTATGTTTATTAATAAATTTAATTAAATCTTTTTTAGCTTTTTCTTGCTTATCTGCTGAAGCTGGTTTATGCGGATAGATTACCATTTTATCTATAAAATTACCATATTCATCAACTATTGCCATCTTACAACCTGTTCTAAATGCAGGGTCTATTCCTAAAACTTTTTTGTTTTTTAGAGGGCTTTGCATTAATAGTTGTTTTAAGTTTTCTGAGAAAATAACAACAGAATCTTCCTCAGCTTTTTTCGTTAAATCACTACGAATCTCTCTTTCAATTGATGGATAGATTAATCTCTTCATACTATCTGCGATACATTCTAGAAGCAAGTTGCTAATCGCTGTTGGACGATTTTTCGTTAATCCTCGTAGTATATAACTGTGTAATCTATCTTTATCATTTTCTATACTTACACGGATTATCCCTTCTTTTTCCGCTCTATTTAGAGCAAGAATTCTGTGTGAAGCAATTTTCGAAATTTGTTCTCCAAACTCATAGTAGTTTTTATAAGTAGCATTTTCGTCTTTTTCTTCTCCACCTTTTTTAAGTACTGAAGTAATTTGACCAAATTTTCTAGTATTTTCAAGTACATATTCACGATATTTTGCACTATCAGAAATATTTTCTGCGATAATATCTAATGCATAGTTAATTGCTTCTTCAGCTGTATTAACCTCTTTTTCAGCATTTATATACTTAGCAGCTTCTTTATTCAAATCTTCTAAAGATTTTGGAAGTTTCAATATATAATCAGCTAGTTTTTCTAATCCTTTTTCTTTAGCTATCGTAGCCTTAGTACGTTTTTTCTCTTTAAAAGGGCGATATAGATCTTCTACCCTTTGTAATTTTTCTTGAGCTAAAATATCTTTTTTTAGTTCATCAGTAAGTAGACCTTTTTCTGAAATTAATCTAATTACCTCTTCTTTTCTTTCTTCAAGTGATTTTAAATAATTAAATTCATCTTGAATTTGTTTAATAGCAACTTCATCTAGAGAATTTGTTAATTCTTTTCTATACCTTGCGATAAAAGCAATTGTATTTCCTTCTTCTAATAAGTTTAATACATTTACTATATACTTATCTTGTATTTTTAACTTAGTTGCTAAGTTTTTTGTTATTTTCTCGTACATTTTATAACTCCATTTTATTTTTATAATAAACTCTTGGAATACGTTTATTTATACAACAGAATATTTCATAACTTATTGTATCTTGATATGTAGCAAAAGTATCAACTGATATTTTTTGGCCATTATTCTCTCCAAAGATAAGAACATCGTCTCCTACTTTTATATTTTCACTACAACGTACCATAAGTTGATCCATACAAACACGTCCTACTATCTCACAGTCTTCTGTCCCAACTTTAATCTTGAATCCTTGAGCTCGCCTTAAAAGACCGTCAGCATAACCGATAGGAACTGTTGCAATATATTCATCCTGTTTTGCTTCATAACTAACACCATATCCTAGTTTTTCACCTTTTGAGAATTTCTTAACATGAGTTATCTTACTTACTAATGAAACTACTGGATCTAGTTTAATCTTGTCTAATTTTTCAATATTTTCACTTGGATAACATCCATAAAGTGAAATCCCTATTCTAGTCATATTATACTGATCTTTTCTGTCATTATATTTTATCGTGCTAGCTGAATTCCCAATATGAATGTATTTTGGTTTATGTGTAAACAGTTTTAATCTTTCATCGAAGTTTTTAGTTTGATACTCATCATAATTATTATCACTACCATCTGCATTAGAATAATGTGAGAATATACCTTCAAAATCGATTTTCTCAGATGAAAGTAGATTATCAATTTTAACTAATTCTTCTTTATCAGAAGTACCAATACGTCCCATTCCCGTTTCAATTTTAACATGAATTTTTAATTTCCCATCAATACTCTCCATCTCTTCTAGACATTCTTCTAACCACGCTTTAGATGGACATGTTAATGATACATTATTTTCTACAGCATATTTTACATTTTTGGGGTTGGTTACTCCTAATACAAGAACCATACTATCAAAAATTACATCTTTTAAATCCAATGCTTCTTCTAAGGTAGCTGTTGCAAAATGTCTAACACCATTTTTATATAGATGATCTGCTACTACTCTTGCACCTAGTCCATAAGAATCTGCTTTTACTACTGCTATACCTGTTTTTTTATTATTAAGTGCAATTAGCTTATTATAATTATTAAGTATCGCATCTAAATCTACTCTTAATTGTGTTGGTCTATCATTAATCATTATTTGTATCCCCCTTCTCTAAGATAACAAATGCCACAACCGTTGAATCAGTATGGCTTATCGTTAAA
>CALIWM010000399.1:0-1647 GCA_938046645.1 uncultured Gemella sp.
GCGAGCTAAAATATTTTTTGTAATTTGGTACTTAGTAGATGTCTTTATTGCATATAATGTGTTAGAATTTCTTATCTTAATACTAATGCTACTAGCGATAGTTATACTATCTAAAACGAGTCCTGCATTTTTAATTAATAGTGTAAAAGCTATTAGCATACTAATTTTATTTACTTCATTGATTCACCTTGTTTTTAATAAAAAAGGTACCATGTTGTATGAAGTACTAGGTTGGAAGATTTATAGTGGTGCACTTTTAGGAATCGCATTGATTACAGTTAGGTTTATTTTAGTTGTTGCGATAATGGTTGTCTTTATGGCTACTACTTCACCAACAGAAATAACAAGTGCTATAGAAAAGAGTCTTGGGTTTCTACAGAAGGTAGGGGTACCAATTTCGACTTTTGCGTTAGTATTATCTATTTCACTTAGATTTATTCCGACTATATTAGAAGAAACTAATAGAATAATAAATGCTCAGGTTTCACGTGGTTCAGATTTTAATGAAGGAAGCCTAGCGCAGAAAATAAGGAAGTTTATTCCTATACTGATACCACTATTTATAGCTACTTTGAAAAGGGCTGATGAGCTTGCTACTGCAATGGAAGTAAGAGGATATTCTACTACCGGTGTAAGAAGTAAGTATAAAGTACTAAAATATAATAAACTAGATTATTTAAGTTATATATTAATAATAGTTATTACAATATTTATAATGTTAGTGTAGTATGAAATTTTAGAAAGGAGATAGGATGGAAACTGAAATAATTAATATTTCGAAAAGTGAAAGTAAAGAAGAGATATACAGTAAGTTAACTGAGTATTATAAAAATGGAAAGCTTGTAGCTATTCCAACAGAAACTGTCTATGGCTTAAGTGCTAACGCTATGGATGATGAAGCGGTAAGCAAGATATATGAGGCAAAAGGTCGTCCGAGTGATAATCCACTAATTGTTCATTTTTATGAAATGAGTCAACTAGATAATATTGTTGACTATAGTGATGAAAATGTTAAGAAACTGGTAGATAAATTCTGGCCAGGTCCGATGACTTTAATTTTAAATGTTAAAGAAAATAACGGTATTTCTAAAAAAGTTACTGCGGGCTTAAATACGTTAGCTGTAAGAATGCCGTCTAATATTACTGCTCGAGAAATATTAAAGGAAACTGAAGTTTTATTAGCAGCACCAAGTGCTAATACAAGTGGTAAACCATCTCCAACAAAATTTGAACATGTTTACCATGATTTGAATGGGAAAATTGATGTAATAATCGAAGATGAGCAATCTAATATTGGTTTGGAAAGTACAGTTATTGATTGTACGAGATATCCTCTTGTTATTGCGCGTCCTGGAGAAATTACAAAAGAAGATATAGAAGGTGTATTAGGAGAAGGTAGTGTAAAATATAATGAAGAAATATTAACAAAAAATTCAACTCCTATAGCACCTGGAATGAAATATAGACATTATTCTCCAGATGCGGAATTAGTGTTGTTTGATGATTCATTTGAGAAATTAATAAGTATTTTAAAAGAAAGAGATAAAAAAACTGGTTTCATTACATATAAAGAAATAGAATCAGAAGTTGACTTTTTAAATGTTTCTGTAAAATATTTAGCAGATAATGAGAAAAGTGTTGAACAAT
>CALIWM010000400.1:0-1957 GCA_938046645.1 uncultured Gemella sp.
CAAAACCTTTAATATCTCGATTTAATCCTATTTTATATTTTTGATCAACAATAGACTTTATAAACCACTGATATCTAAAAGAATAACCTAAGATATATAAGATTAATATTACTATTATAGAAAAAAACATATAATATAAATATTTTTTTTTCATTTTATAATCTTTCTCTAACAGATATTCCACTAACTGAAAACGGAATGTTATGAACCTCATTATTATACGGTTTACGCAAATTAGTCACCTGAATAACATAAGCATTATGAATAGGATTATTATATTCACCAGAACTTATTATACCATATTCAGCCAATATACCCCCATTATCCCATCTATCTGCGACTATCATTGTTCCATAATATACATCATTATATTCATCATAAAAAACACGTGGACTAATAAGATATTTTCCAACAGTTAAATACTGATTAACACTTTGTACTCCAAGATGACTATTAATAGTGCTTTGTCCAGTATTATCTATATTTATACCTTTTTCTTTTAAAATCGTCATAAATGCGACGATAGCATCTAATTTCATACGTTCTGAGGGAACCATTGTTTGTCCTAATACACTATCTTTATCTATGACAACAGTTTGAATATCATTAGTAGAACCCTTGACATCAACTATACCATACTTACCAATTAAATCTCTCTTATCCCCGGCATATAAAAATATTTCTGTAGCTTCCGCAGCTCCATTATATTTCTCTCTAATTTTAGGAATTTGTTTATACAACGATTCAAGAGCTTTTTCTCCATCTTGAACAGTATAACTTTCATTATTACTCTCAGTCTTACTATCTTCATTAATTTTATGTAAACTTTGAGTTACTAATATTTGTTGCTTTTCTCTAGACAGTTGTATTTTCACCTCATTACTAGGATTAGGGTTATACCAAGGTCTTCCATTCTCATCCAAAGTATAATAAGTTTGTCCATCGTCACCTAGAACAGTAGGATATCCCTCAAGCTCAAGTTGCTTACCTCTAAAACGTCCATTTAATACAGTGCCACCATTTATAAGTTTATTATAATATTGTCCATCATCTTCTTGCCATCCAGCATCATAAGTACGAACATTATAGCCCTTATCTTGAATATATTTTTCTTCACTAACAAATTTATTATAGTAATACTCTTTTAGATGCGTATAATAATTAATATTATCAGGGTCACTACCTACAACATACGCAAATAAATTATTAAGTAATGCTGAGTAAGATTCATCTGTATAATAAGGTTCTCCTATATGGCCTCCATCCGTTGCATGTACTAAATTATCAGAATCATAATAATCATGATAGTCACGTTCATATTCCATTAAAGCATAATAATAAGCAACCTTCTCTCTTAATTTCCTCCACCGTGTATCTTCATCATAGCCATAAGCATTAGTAAATAATAGTTGGGAAATATCATAATTTAAGTCTTGACGATTCTGATGCTCTAACCAATTATAGGTAGTCGCCTTTTCTGCTAAAGCACCGCCAGTGTCTCCACTGACAACTTTACCAATGACTAAACTTATAATTTTTCTAAATTCCGGATTAGTGGATTTATTAATTAAACTTTGTAAACTTTCATTCACGCCAGAAGCTTTAACACCAGAAATAATATTACTTCCGGAATAATTAGATAGAAAACCTCCGAGGCTAGCATGTAAGCTTACTTTATATATACCATTATCTCCCCATTTTTTCGACTCTTGATAATACTTATCCGCTTTAGCATTTTCGCCTTTCATTTTTGCCTTCACAGCTTTATCAAGTAATATCGTTTGTTGATGTGCACTTACATCTCCAATTAATTTATATCCATGTTCAGAAAGCTTATTTAACAAAATTTGTTTTTCTTCTACCGTTTTCTTATCAAAAATTGGTGCTAGTTTATTAAGAGCCTGTTCCGTATCATGATTAATCTTTTCTAAAGATTCTTTCTCAGCAATTTCGATGA
>CALIWM010000401.1:0-2709 GCA_938046645.1 uncultured Gemella sp.
TTTCCAGATTGCCAACTTCTATCAATAGCTAGAGGAGTCATTTTACACCTCCAACAATCAACTCATTGAGTTGAGGAACAACAGAAAAGACTTCTCCACAAAAACGTGAAAAAGCCTGTTTTAGTGCTTGACAAAAAACACGTCCGATTACATAATCAGCGTGAGCCTGTGAGCCTGTGAGCCTGTGAGCCTGTGAGCCTGTGAGCCTGTGAGCCTGTGATTGTATTCATACCAATCAATTCCTTTGCTTTTTTAATAAACCTATTATATCACAAAATACTAGTTTTGAAAAGAATTATACCCAATTTTACACTAATTTATTGACTTTTGTGTTTTAAATGATATAATAATTATAGAATATAAAAGGAGCAGAGAGATGTTAAGTGAGTTTAAATCATTGTACGATTTGATGAATGCTTTCCCAAGTGATTATCATTGTGAACAACATTTAGAAAAAATTCGCTGGAATGGCTATGTGGTCAGTCCTTTTGATGAAACATCTAAGGTTTATAAGTGCAAGAACGGTAAATACAGATGCAAAAATACTGGCAAATACTTTAGCGTTAAAACTGGTACAATGTTTGATAATACTAAAGTCTCTCTTCAAAAATGGTTTATTGCTATTTGGATGGTGACTTCTCACAAAAAAGGTATTTCCTCGCTTCAACTTTCAAAAGACATTCATGTTACTCAGAAAACCGCTTGGTTTATGTTAGAGCGTATTCGTAGATGCTTTGGCTCAGAAAATAACAATGAGTTGGACGGAACTGTCGAAGTAGATGAAACCTATATTGGTGGTAAAAATAAGAATCGTCATAACTCTAAAAAGGTCAAAAATGCACAAGGTCGTTCTCTAAAAGATAAAACTCCAGTTGTCGGTATGGTTGCACGAGAAGGAAAATTAAATGCTCATAAAGTAAGTGATACAGGTATAAAAACTCTGACAGAACAAGTCGTTAAATTTGTTAAAGATACCGCTCAACTTTACACTGATGAATGGTTGGGTTATAATAAAGTTGCGAAGATGTACGACCACGCTTTTGTAAACCATGGTGCTCGTGAGTATGTCATTGATGATATTTATACAAACACGATTGAAGGTTTCTGGGCAGGACTTAAACGAGGGGTATTAGGGATTTACCATTCATGGTCTAAGAAACATTTGCAGGACTATGTGGATGAATTTGTATTCCGCTACAATACTCGTAGTATGGCGGATAATGACCGCTTCAATCTTCTACTAGCATCTTCAGGAGTTCGTACAAAATACAAGGAGCTAATCCATGGATAAACTACATGCAGAAATGGAGCGAACAGTTTCCAAAACGATTGACAATAAGTTAGTAGATTACCAAATTTCTCTATCTGATAATTTTTACAAGAAATATCTCAGTTATTATAATTGCCCTTATACTCAGGCAGTTGTTAAATCGCATCGGAAATTTTTCCAAGATTTATCGTATTATGCAATTTACCAAAAGCTCGACGATATTACAAAAATCAGCATACAGAATCGACTTTCTGAACTAGATACTCTAGTAGATATTTCAGATAACAAAGAGGAGTTCAAGACTTTCTTTTATAAAAAATTTCGTTTTAAACTTCCCGATATTCCTTTTGAGGAGGAAAAACTAGAACTTTCTGATTTTGATTTGAAACTACAGCAGGCTTTGAATTATAATCCTAAAGAAGATAAACAGTTAAGAAAGAGAAAAAGTTAGACTTTTAAATATAAACGACAATAACATGAACTAAATCTTACAGGAGGAAGATGATGGATTGGTATGATTATATGATAAATGCATCCAAGCAATCACGTTTCAATGCAAGTCATTGGTTTCGCTATTTGCGAAAAGTCATTTTTGAAGACCATTCTTATTTAACAAATGAGGATGTTGAGAAATTACTAGTTTCCAAAGAACTAACCGATTTCCAAAAGGTTAGCTTAAAATATGCCATTCAAGAGCACACACCAACTCATGAATATGTGATTTCGTTAAATAAGCCAGCTAAATTAGCCAATGTTCAAAAAATGATGGAGAAATACAAACATGGATAAAATGAAACCTGTCTTTGAAGCCTTGAATAAGGAATTGGTTCAGGAAAATCTTATTTTGACAATTATCTGTGTTGGTGGCTATGTCTTGGAATGTCATGGTTTGCGTGCGACACAGGATGTGGATGCTTTTTATGAAGAAAGCCAAAAAATCAATGAAATTATCGCTCGTGTCGGACAAGAGTTTAATCTTAACACTCACGAAGAGCTATGGCTCAACAATAATGTGGCAAATATGAGCAAACAGCCGCCGTTAAGTTTATGTGAAACCTTGTACTTGTTTGAGAATCTAACGGTTTTAGCAACTCCGATTGAGTATGTGTTGGGAATGAAGATGGTGAGTACTAGAGAACAGGATTTAAAAGATATTGGTGCGATTATTAAATACAAGCATTTTCGTTCACCATTCAACACCTTTGATGGTTTGAAAAAAATGGGCTTTGATAGTATTGACTTCTCAGTTCTCCTAGAAGGTTTTAGCTATGCTTATGGCATGGATTGGTTAGAGAACTTTTTCAAAGAAAATCAAGATAAACTTAGAAAATATTATTGATATCACATTAAAAGACGATTTTCATTTCGGAAGTCGCCTTTTTTGTATATTTTCGTAAGCACTACATATTGTGGTTAGTGTAAACAGGTATATAGTTCCC
>CALIWM010000402.1:0-2729 GCA_938046645.1 uncultured Gemella sp.
CTTCATTAATACCAGCTAATACTTTTTTATAAGCTTCACGTTCTTTATCGTTCAAATCTTCGTTCCAGCTCTTAATATCTTTTGATACTTTAAACTCCGTATCAACCCAAAATTGTGCAATATTTTGGCGCCAATACATGAAAGTTAAGTCATCTTGTTTATTCCAGTTTACAGCTTTCATAATTAGTAATTTTTCCTCTCTTTTCTATATAGCACATGAAGTACATTCTTCTACAGAAAGTAGTTTATTTCTTGTGTAATATAGTGATTTCAATCCTTTGTGATGTGCGTAAATATAATATCTAGCAAGCTCTCTTGTTGTGATATCAGAATTTACGAATAAAATCACAGAAATACCTTGGTCTACGTGTTCTTGAATAACTGCCATTAAATCAATAAGTTTCATTTGATCAATAGTAAATGCAGATTTATAGAACCATTGAGTTTTTGGACTTAAGTATGGCATTGGATAGAATGTTTCAGCATTTCCATAACTTCTACGTTCAATTTTATCAACAATCGGTAATACACTTGATGTTGAGTTTTGAACATAAGAAATACTTTGTGTTGGTGCAATCGCCATTCTATATGCGTGATATAGTCCGTTTTCTTTTACTCTATTTTTTAGACTTCTCCAGTCTTCTCTTGTTGGAATATGAATTCCTTCGAATAATTCTTTTACTTTATCAGTTACTGGTAAGTAGTCATTTTCAATATATTTAGTGAAATATCTACCATTATAGTAATCTGATTTTTCAAAGTCTTTAAATGTTTCATTACGTTTTTTAGCAATTTGCATTGAACGTTCTAATGTGTAGTAGTTCATCATCATGAAGAAGACATTTGCAAAATCTTTCGCTTCCTCACTCTCATAAGCGATTAAGTTTTTAGCTAAGTATCCATTTAAGTTCATCGCTCCTAATCCAACAGAGTGGAACTCATCATTGGCTTTTACTACACCAGGTGCATTCTTAATCTTAGTAGAATTACTTACGAATGTTAATGCATCCATACCAGAGTAAATAGATTCTTTGATTTTTTTACTTTCCATTACATTTACAATGTTTAATGAAGCCAAGTTACAAGAAATATCACGTTTAATAATATCATCTTCACCGTAGTCTTTAATTATTGAAGTTTCTTGTAATTGGAAAATCTCAGTACATAAGTTACTCATTTTAACTTGTCCAATATCACGAAGTGCGTGATCTTTATTCGCATTATCTTTAAACATTAAGTATGGGTATCCTGATTGTAATTGAGTTTGTGCAATTAAGTTAAGCATATCACGAGCATCAAATTTACGTTTCATGATGTTTTCGTTCGCTACAAATTCATCATAATATTTAGCAATATCAATATCATCTAACACTAAACCATATTCTTCATAGATTGAATGAGGTCCAAACATATAGAAATCTTTATTCTCACGAGCTAAATCGAAGAATAATGATGGTACGATAATACCTGTAGAAATCGTTGGAAGACGTAATTCTTCATCAGCATTAACTTTTTTAGTATCTAAGAATTCTAAGACATCATAGTGGAAAATATTTAAGTAAACAGCTCCAGCTCCTGGACGTTGTCCAAGTTGATCAGCATATGCAAAACCTTGTTCTAAAGATTTAGCAACAGGAATAACACCCTTAGCTACTCCTTTTATACCTTTAATACTCTCACCACGTGCACGAAGTTTAGATAAGTTAATCGCAACTCCCCCACCAATTTTTGAAAGTTGTTTAGCTGTTGAATCGATGTAGTTAATAGAGTTAAGTGAATCACCTACTTCTAATAAGAAACACGATACTAACTCACCACGACGACTTCTTCCAGAGTTCAGGAATGTTGGTGTCGCTGGTTGTAATCTTTGTTCAAGCATAGAAATCATAAGTTCCTTAGCTAAAGCAACATCACCATCAGCTAAGTACATAGCTACGATAAATACGTGTTGGTTAAAGTTTTCTAAATATTGTTTTTTATCATTTGTTTTTAATGCATAGTCTTTATAGAATTTACTTGCTGCCATGTAACTTTTGAATTCAAATTTAAAGTTTGCAGCTAATTCTAAACATTCTAAAATTTCATCTTCAATATATTTATCAAAGATATTATAGTAGAAATTCTCCTCTACTAGATATCTAAGTCTTTTCATTTCTGAACTAAATTTTACAGTTCGAAAGTCTACTTCACGAAGAAATTCTTCAATAGCCTCAATGTCTTTTTCTAATTTAAAAAATCCATTGTCACCTCTTTTTGTTACTTCATTATTTAGTTCAATATGGTTAAATTTCTCCATTCTTTACACTCTCCAAATATATTTTTTTAAATTCACTTATATCTTTTTTATTTCCATGTAATTCAATTTTCATCAATAATGGAACATCATACTCCTCACTAATAATTTCAGAAGCATTGGCGAATCGTTCACCCCAGTTTTTATTTCCACTACCAACAACACCTTTTAAATACATATGATTTTCTACTAAAAACTTAGAGACCGCAGCTGGTACTTCTCCAAAACCAAATGTTGGTGTTATAAGGATATAATCAAAATCTACATCGTAATCAATATCCTGTAAATAAATTACATCTTCTTCGGGAATTTCGCACATGTCTACAAATCTTTTACAATTTCCAGTCAACGAATAAACAATAATCTTCATTATTTCCTCACACTCCCATAAAAATATTTCCGAAATTATTTCCCGGAAATTTAAAACATATATTTA
>CALIWM010000403.1:0-6443 GCA_938046645.1 uncultured Gemella sp.
ACTTCCCTTTTTTATTTTTCTTATTATTTTTTATTGTGTCAAGTAAATTAATTATATTCTTATTATAGGTTATAAATTTAGTTTGTGATATAAAATTTTCACAGTCAATAAGTCTTCTATAGGCATTAATTATTTCAATTTTTGAAGCAGTATTAAAATCCTTTTTGAGAATAGATAGGTATTTTTGTTCAATGAACTCAGTAAATTTTCTAGTAATAATACAAACATCATCATAGTATTCATTATTAGGCATGATTAGATCTAATAGTTTAAAAGCTTCTTTTATTGATTCTTTGTTATATTGGAAATATTCAGAGTTTGTAGGTATTTTATCATGCTTTTCTAGCTCATTATTATACATTAAACTAGGATTCCATTTATAATTCTGTCTATGAAAGCCGTTCATAAAGAGTGATAAATTATATATTCCTAGCTGTATATTATGAATATCTTTGAGAACTTTGTTTATTTTTTCTTCTAATTGATTGAATTTATTAAAAAAGTCTTGAGGTGCTTTAATTAGAAATAACTCATATATACTGTTAATAATCTTTTTTAGATTTTTTATTACTACATCTGTCTCGAGTAAATTATTAAATTCATTATAGTTTTCTCTAGCTAATTTGTCAAAAATATATCGGTCAGTTGTATTATCTTTTAGAAGATGTTTTGCTTCTTCAGAAAATGTTGCTATATCTTTAATAATTGATAACCAGATGTCTTTGGAAGAGTTTATGTGTATAGACGTTTTCTCAAAGAAAGTTATTTCGTCAAGTAAAGCTTTTAAAAGATTATCACTTTTATATATTGTGAAGGTTTTACTATCTTTGAACGTTAATAATCTTGAGCGTATTTCTATCTTTGCATCTTGTATATTATTAACAAAATAATCCAGATCGTTAATAGCATTAATAGACTTGTTAATCAATTTACTATTTTCATTTTCTAATCTATTTTTACTTAAGAAGAAATTTTCTTCTATATATTCCCATTCTTGATCTTTAGGACAAGAATTTGAAAATAATGTTCGTAAGATTTCGATAATGTCTATAATTTCATTCTCAGTAAAGGTCTCAAATTGTTTAAATAATTTATAAAATTCAATTTCATTTTTAGTTTTTTCATATTTTATAGGTGTAGTTAACTCATAAATTCTAGCAATCTTTGAATCTTTTTTAAGGAAAGAAGAGATGGATTTATTTTCTTGGTAAGATGTAAATATTTCATTGTATTCTTCCATTATTTTATTGATGTTTTCAATTATTGAGTTGGGAGAATAATTACCATCATTTACAAGTTTTAAAACTGTTAATATACTATGTAATAAGAAATTATCTATTATTCTGGGATATAAAAAATAATTTTTATTATATTTAGTTCTTGCTCTGAGACTATCACCTTTGTATTCTGTGTGATAATATCCAAGATTATTAATATAGTGAAAAGATGAAAGTAGGTATATAACAAATGCAACGGATCTATTATATACTTTAAACTCAGATAAACTGAATCTTAAACTAAATTTAGGTATTTCTGATACCTCTGTATCTTCTATATCTATATAATGAGAGAAGAAGTCATCTCCAAGTATACGTCTACATTTCATATTGGTATATAGTGCATATAATGAATATGCTAATCGTTTAGAAATATATTCTTCATGTTTACTAGAATCGGCTCCTATAGTAGCAATACGAATGTATTCATCAGATATTTTAGGTTTTCGTATGGAATCTCGTCTATTGTTAGTATTATAATTTGGATCTTCTTCTTTTAATGTATTATTTATTCTATCTTTTCTAATAAATAAAATAGAGTTCAGTAAATCTTCCCCTGTAAATATAAAGTCTTCCATATCTAATACCTCCTGTAATTTTTTATACCAATTATATCACATAAACTCCCATTTTGCTCGAACTTTAGGTGCTAATGGATGGAAGTTCTCTTGTTTATTACTATCAGTAAGGAAGAGTATTTTTTTTCTTAGTTTATTCTTTGCTAATAATTCGATAATTGAGTTTAGTCTATTTTGTACTAATTTATTTGTCTTAGGAAGTGAGCCACAGGCAATTATAATGTTATCAGAGATTTTAGCACATCTTAGTATATAGTTATCATTCGCTTTAGTATCTTGCTTTCCAAATTCCCGATTTCCCGTTGAAATCTTAGAGTATAGGTTAACACTATAGAATCCACCAAAACCACATTTAAATACGTTATTAGTAATAAATGTAGTTGTAGAATCATTTATAATAAGGTCACTAGTACTAGGATATAGAGTTATAATAGTAGCTATTGGTTTCTCAGTGTCCCAAACCTTTTTTAATATGTATCTCTCTTTTTTGTCATCCGACATAAGTATTTCGATTTGGATATTTGAAGTTAGTATTTCTGTCATTTTTATAGTCCTCTCTATGCTGTTCTTTTTTTGTATAGTTTAATTATTATTACGGTAATTTCATATATGGCTTTTAGCCAATCTAATATACCGATTTCCTTTTTTGAATTGTTTTTATTCATATTTGAAATAAACCAACCTTTCATTTTTAAGTATTCCAGTTAAGAGTTTCTTACTGCAGTCTGAATTATAAAATACATAGATAGTAATGTCATTGTAATAGAAAAAGATAATTAGATATGAAGCGGAACTCATTACATTATAAAAGTTAGTAGGTAATAACTCTTTATCTAGTTCATCTGTGTCTAATAGATAGCTTTCAGATGTTAAATAATCCTCTCTAATATTTAGATTTAGCTGTTCTTGTAGTAAATGAGAAATTTGAGTATTGTCTACCATAATGAACCGCCCCAGTTATTATTGTCTTTTTTTAGTGATAGATAGTCTGTATCATTTACAATTATATGATCTAATACATTAATACCTAATAATTCCCCAGCTTCTATTAGAGCTTTAGTTATCTTAATATCTTCATTACTGGGTTTTAAATTACCAGATACATGGTTGTGACTAACTATTATTGAACTTGAATTAGCGAGTATAGCACCTTTAAATATTTCTCTAAAGTGAACAGGTGAGTAATCTAATACTCCTATGTGGCAAATTTCACAGTAAGTTGGTTTATTTTTCACATTCATACCAACAACTGCAAATACCTCTCTATCAAACTTACCAATGTAGTCAATAAAAAACTCTCCAGAAACATTAGGAGAGGAGAAGGTAGTATTATTATTGATATGTATTTCTTTTAATATTTCTTGCTTAAGTTGTACAACTTGTATTTTTGTCATTGTTTTTGTATGCTCCTTTTTATAAAAAGTAAAAAAACCTAATTAGTTTTACAGCTAATTAGGTTTTAAATATGTGTTCTTAAGTTTATTCATTATATTTATAACGAGTGATTTCTTTTAATCCTGCATTTATTATTACAAATAATTCTACCCATACACACACTATAAGAACAGCCATCATTAAATAGCTATTAATAGGTAGATCCATATCCCATAAAGCATGCATTACTATAACTGATGAAAAGAAGAAAATAAATTGAGATTTTGTAAAATGAGATAATTCTAATTCTTCTGTTCTTTTCGCTATAATTAATGCACCTCCAGCTACAGCAGTCCATGCGAGATGACCACCGATAGAAGTAATAGCACGTAAAATAGTAACGTCCATTGCTTGTTCTGCGTATGATAAAATATACCCAGCAGTTTCAAAAGCTGCAAATCCAGCTCCAACAGCACCTCCAATTAGTACTCCATTTAGTATATATTTTACATCTAGTCGTTCGATAAAATAAATAACTATTATAAATTTCCCAACTTCTTCTATTATTCCAATTAGGAATGCATCTGCAACAGTTAAAGTACCAAAAATTTGGCTCTCTAAGCTAAGAGGGAATACTTCGTATAAAAGAAGAGCAACTAATAAAGAGAATGCACCTCCTACGAAGAATATTTTAAATGTATTCATAATACTAATATTTTTAAATGAATTCAATTCGAAGAAAAATATTAAAGCTGATAAAGGCATAGCAAATGCTCCTGCAAATATAAAGCCAGGAATTGCATTTTGTGCACTTAGTTTAAATGTACAAAACCAAAAAGCAACAAAAGCAATAAGAAACCATAATAATATTCTAGAAAACAACCATGGTTTTCCTAAATTTTCTGATATTTGACTTAAAGGTGGTGTAGTCTTTTTAGTCCCTGAAATAAATATTTCCTCAGCTTCATCATTAGAGTGGCTTTTGAATACTTCAGAAAATAATTTTCTTAAATTAATATCTACACTTCCTACTTCTCCAGTATATCTGTTTAAATGTTCAGTAGCTGAATCAAAAACTTTTTTTGTTGATTTTGCTAATTGAGCAGAATTAGGAAAAGTTGATGGACGTTTAGTTTGTTCATTATTATATTGTATATCTTGCTTGACATTATTAGGGTTGTGAATCTCAGGATTGTCTATATTTCTTGATATTTTAGTTCCACATTCCCCACAAAAATTTGAATCAGTGTTTAATTTATTTCCACAATTTGGGCAAAAATTCATATTTATAGTTTCCTTTCTTTTTTTTGTTTTGAATTATTATTAGTGCTCATCTTCTTTCCACATGCTTGGCAAAAATTAGAAGATAAGCTATTTTCTTGTCCACAATGCTCACAATATTTCATAGTATATCTCCTTTATTAGTTATTTTATGCTTTGTAGCTATTATAATTTTTACCTGGTAAATCTTGGAATTCAACATATATCCACTCTCCATTAGCCGAATATGAGAAATTACCATAGTAAGTTTCATTACCTTGTTGTATTTCTATTCTTAAAGTAGATTCACCTTGTCTATGCCAACTATTAAAATTAACGGCTAACGTACCATTGAAGTCTGATTCAATAGTAGATTTTAAACGATTGAATTGTTCCTGTATAGTTGGTCTATTTGAATTACTTGTATTGTTAGTAGTATTTGAAGAATTCTCATTGGTATTGTTAGAATCATTTGAATGACTTGAATTTTCTTGTTTATTCAATGAATCCGATATATGTATCCCAGACTGAATATCTAGAGTCTTACTATCAGCCATATTTTGAAATTTAGGTGTTGTAAATTTGTATTCTTTTAATTTTTCTAATTGTTTATTTGCATTATCATTATCTTGATTATTTATATATTTTTCAGCTTCTACATATGTTTTTAGAAAATCTAAAAAAGTTTTACTCTCAGTTATAAATGTATCACTAGCTTTTTTTATTTTACTGTTGCTACTCTTATAATCTTTATTAAATTTATCTAACGATTTTTCAAGTTCTTCAATTATATCTTCTTCTGTTAAATCTTTAGAACTTACAAAATTTCTAATTCCAAATAGTTGAACGGCCATATCAATATCTTTTTTAATATCTATACCATCGTATGATTTCGTATCCTGAAGTTTTTCTAACTCAACTTTGGCTTGAATAAAATTAGCAGTCTCAGTTTTTTTTACAGCTTCATCATATATTTTTAAATATTCATCTTTTTTTATTTTACCTTCAGAATTAAATGAAGAAAATAAACTTGAAACTACAAATATTAATACTAATACTCCGATAACTGCAAAAATAATATTCCTTCTATTTTTACTACTTTTACTATTGTTGTTTTTTTGAGGTTGTTCTGTAATTACCGACTTTTTTATTTTTGCTCCACAGTTCTCACAAAATTGAGAATTTTCATTTACAGGCTTCCCACAATTCTCACAGAATTTCATTTTTTTCTCCTTTATTTAATTTTTTATTTATTACATATTATATATAGCTGGATAGGTTTTTATATCTTGATCTATACCTCTTATTAATTTACAAATTTTAGTATTTTGATAATATTTAAGAGTATATGTTCCGCTAGCCTCTATATTACTACCTTGAACAGCGATAGTTATTCCATCACCATCAGAGTCACGACCATTAGGAGTTGCATTTATTAATGTTGCTCCAAATTTTTGAGAAATGTCATTTTTAATATCATTAACGATAGTGTTATAATAATAATTAAAGTTTTTTTCTAAAGCGACATCAAAAGTTAGCCCAGTTTTCACATCTTTTACTTCTGGAGTTTTATTATCTTCACTTGATTTTGTTGTATTCGTATTTTCTTTAGTTGATTTGTTTTCACTCAATTTAACTTTTAAAGCATTGTGATTAAATTTGTATTTATCTAATATAGAACTAGTATCATCAGCTTTAGTATCTTTGATTTCTTTAAGTGCTTTTTCATAATTTGTAATATCTTCTTTTAACCTGTCGATAGCTTTATCAAATGAATTATCAATAGTTAGAGTGTCTACTTTTTCTAATGATTTTTTAGCTGAATCAATATCTTTGTTATCAAGACTACTGTCAGCATTTTTCAACTCTTTAGCTATTTTGATTTCTGTTTTTATATTTTTGAACACATTTTGTCCTTTTTCGTTATCAAGGCTTTCTAATCCTTTGACTCCTT
>CALIWM010000404.1:0-10902 GCA_938046645.1 uncultured Gemella sp.
TCAGCTGGGAGAGCGCCTGCTTTGCACGCAGGAGGTCAGCGGTTCGATCCCGCTAGGCTCCACCATTTTAAATAATGAATTTAGCCTTTATTGGCGGCGTAGCTCAGCTGGCTAGAGCGTACGGTTCATACCCGTAAGGTCGGGGGTTCGATCCCCTCTGCCGCCACCAATAATAGTTAGTGAATTCACAGGAACACGGACTCTTAGCTCAGTTGGTTAGAGCTATCGGCTCATAACCGATCGGTCGCAGGTTCGAGTCCTGCAGAGTCCACCATTAATCAAGGAGGAATACCCAAGTCCGGCTGAAGGGATCGGTCTTGAAAACCGACAGGAGTGTAAAAGCTCGCAGGGGTTCGAATCCCCTTTCCTCCTCCATTTTTATTATCGCGGGATGGAGCAGTCTGGCAGCTCGTTGGGCTCATAACCCAAAGGTCGATGGTTCAAATCCATCTCCCGCAATTTTTAATAATAGGTCCCGTGGTGTAGCGGTTATCACGCCTGCCTGTCACGCAGGAGATCGCGGGTTCGATTCCCGTCGGGACCGCCATTTTTTTATGTCAAAATTAAATAATGCCTCGATAGCTCAGTTGGTAGAGCAATGGATTGAAGCTCCATGTGTCGGCAGTTCGACTCTGTCTCGAGGCACCATGTTGCCGGCCTAGCTCAGTTGGTAGAGCAACTGACTTGTAATCAGTAGGTCGGGGGTTCAAGTCCTCTGGCCGGCACCATTTTTAATCAGAGCCATTAGCTCAGTTGGTAGAGCATTTGACTTTTAATCAAAGGGTCGAAGGTTCGAGTCCTTCATGGCTCATTAATTGAATAAAAGGCTAATTATTTAGCCTTTTATATTTTTTGGCCCGTTGGTCAAGTGGTTAAGACACCGCCCTTTCACGGCGGTAACACGGGTTCGAATCCCGTACGGGTCATCTTAACCTAGTCGTAACTTTTTGTTACGACTTTTTTTATTTAAACTGTAGAATTGAAAGTATTAGACTATATAAAGGATGGTCATTAGAATTTATTTTTCTAATGACCATTTAATTTTAATTTTTTAGTTCTTTTGCTGTAAAACTTAGAGGTAATACTTCTTCAAAGAAGTTATATATTGCATAGGTATTTTCTGAAGTCCCTAAGATTAATTCAAAATCTTCATCTGCAAATTCAGAAATTACTTGTCGACAAACTCCACAAGGTGGACAATAATTTTCTAAATTACCATTAGGGCCACCTACTACTGCTATTTTTTTAAACTTTGTAACACCTTCACTTACAGCTTTAAAAATTGCTGTTCTCTCTGCACAGTTTGTAGGAGAATAACTAGCATTTTCAATATTACAACCAGTGTAGATTTTTCCATTTTCAGCTAATATAGCAGCACCAACTTTAAAATTAGAGTAGGGAACGTAAGCATATTTTGTTGCATCAATTGCTGCTTTTACTAATACTTCATTTATATCTTCTTTAATTTCATTGTTTTGTTCTATTAATTTAAATATAGTATCGCCAACACCGCCTTCAGAATTTGTTTTTTCCGTTATGTATTTAGCTTGTTCTTTTAATATTTGATTACCATTTTTCATAGCAACGCTGTATCCAACAATATCTAGCATTGCTTGATCATTTAGATTATCTCCAATTGCCACAATGTTTTCTAACTCGATATCATAAATTTTAGCTATTTCTTTTAAGGCTTCTCCTTTAGTGGCATCTTTATGCATTATTTCTATATTATTCGCGCCAGATGATGTCACACTTATATTTTTATTAGCAGATAATAGTTTAGTAGCATTTTTTAATTTTGATATATCGTTAGATATTGCTATTACTTTGATTGGAGGATTTTCTTTTTCGTTAAGGTATAATTCTATATTGTCAACCTCAGTAATATATCCCATATCTAGTTTGAGTTGTGCCTCTGCACGTAAATGATCTTCATCTGGTTCATAGCCATTGGACCTAATTAAATCTATATACGCGTTTATATCTGTTTCTATACTTGTAGTATATATAGTATTTTTTGTATAAAGTTGATAACTTATATCAAAACTTTTTAATATTTCAATTGTATAGTATAAATCTTTAGGTATCATTGGAGTTATACTGATGATATTACCATTTTTATCATAGACAATACCACCATTAAAACTAATCACATCACAATTAATATTTTCTTCATTTAATGCTGGTAATGCTTCATAATAAGCTCTCCCTGTTGCTACTACAAATTCTATTCCTTGCTTTTTAGCAAAATTAATAAGTTTTACATTTTCTTTAGGAATTTTATGGTTATGATTTAATAAAGTTCCATCCATATCACTAGCTATTAATTTAATCATAAAATATTTAGAAATACGATAGTAAATCGTATTTATCCCCTTTCTTAAGTGTAATTTGATTATAACATATATATATGAATATTGTAAGGGAGTATTGAAAATTGCATTAGAGTTGAGTTCAATTTCTATTATTAATTGTATATTTATGATAAGATAGTAGATAATTATACTGTTAGTAGAGAGTGATGTAATATGATAATTAAAGATATAATAAAAAAAAATAATTTAGAAGAATTATTTGCAAATGTGAAAATTGGTATAGAAAAAGAAGGACAACGTGTTTTAGAAAATGGGGAAATAACTAAAACAGATCATCCCAAAATATTTGGAATAAGACACGAGCATCCATACATTCAGACTGATTTTGCCGAATCACAGGTTGAGTTGATAACAACACCAGAAAATAATGAAAAAGACGTTTTAAGGATTTTAAATGCTATACATGAAGTAACTTTAAAAAACTTACCAAAAGATGAATATATTTGGCCTTTAAGTGTACCGGCAATATTACCTAAAGAAGAAGATATAAGAGTCGCACAATTTGAAAAGCAGTTTGATATAGAGTATAGAGAATACTTAGTAAAAAAATACGGCAAGTATAAACAAATGGTATCGGGTATACATTATAATTTCCAACTAGACGATACATTGATGCAGAAAATTTCTGAAATTACTCATGAGGATATAGTAAAAGTAAAAAATGATGTTTATTTAAAACTTGCTAGACAATTTTTAAGATATCAATGGCTTTTAATCTATCTTTTAGGTGCTTCACCTTTAGCAGAGGATAAATATTTTACAGATGGTATAAAACCAACTGATTTTGTAAGAAGTTTAAGAACTAGTAGATATGGTTATGTAAATGAAGAAGATATTAAAGTATCATATAGTTCGTTAGAAAGATATATTAAAGATATAACAGGCTATGTAGAAAATAAACAATTAATAGCTGAAAAAGAATTTTACTCTAGTGTTCGTTTTAGAGGTGCAGATACTATCAAAAAATTTCCGGAACAAGGAATTAAGTATATTGAATTTAGATTATTTGATTTAAATCCATTTGCACCATTTGGTATTTTAGAAAAAGATATTAGATTTATACATTTATTCATAAAAACCCTAGTTTGGTTAGAAGAAGAGAATAAAAATACTTCTGAATCTTTAGGGTATGAATATAGTGAGAATGTAGCTCTTTCGCATCCAATGGAAAAGGTTAAGTACGAAGAAGAGGGATTATGGCTATTAAATCAAATGAAAGATATGGTAGGAAAAGTAGGTTTCTTGGAAAGTGATATTGATTTAATAGATGAAAAGATTGAAGAATTAAAAAATCCTGAACTTACTATAGGAGCTAGACTTTTAAAAGAATATCAAAAAGAAAATGATATGGCTAAAGTAGGAATGCAGTTAGCTAAAATATATAAAGAGGATGCTTTAAGAGAATATTATTCATTAAGTGCATATTCTAATATGGAACTATCTACCCAAGCTGTAATTGAAGATGCAATAAAAAATGGTATTAAAGTTACTGTTATAGATGAAAATGATCAATTTATTCGCTTAGAAAGTAATGGAAGAGTAGAATATGTAAAGAATGGAAATATGACAAGCAAAGATAGTTATATTTCTCCGTTAATTATGGAAAATAAGGTTGTTACTAAAAAAGTATTAGCTGAACAAGGTCTTAGAGTTCCAAAAGGATATGAAGTTTCTAGTTTAGAAGAAGCATTACAAAAATTTAATTATATAAAAAACAAACCAATTGTAATAAAACCAAAGAGTACTAATTTTGGATTAGGAATAACTATTTTTAAAAAAGGGACTAGTTCAGTAGAAAATTATTCTAAAGCTATAGAATTTGCACTTAAAGAAGACAAAGATATACTTATTGAAGAGTTTATTGAGGGTACAGAATATAGATTCTTTGTTATTGAAGGAAAAACTGAAGCTGTATTACTAAGAGTACCTGCAAATGTTGTGGGTGATGGTAAACATACAATAAGAGAATTGGTTGAACAAAAAAATTCGGACCCACTAAGAGGAGATGCAAAGAAAACTCCTCTGAAAAAAATTGAACTTGGAGAAATTGAAAAACTTCAATTATCTGAACAAGGACTAAATTATGATTCTATATTAGCTGTGAATGAAGTAGCATATCTTAGAGAAAATTCAAATATCAGTACAGGTGGAGACTCTGTGGATATGACAGATGAGGTCCATGAAAGCTATAAAGAGTTAGCTGTCGAAATAGCGAATGCTATGATGGCTAAGGTTTGTGGTGTAGATTTAATAATTTCAGATATAAAAGAAGAAGTTAGTGCTACTAATTATGGAGTTATCGAAGCCAATTTTAATCCTATGATGATGATGCATATTTATCCACATTCAGGTAAATCTAGAAGATTATCGCTAAATGTACTAAAAATGTTATTTCCAGAAAAGAATATAAAGTAAATTATTTAAATGATAAAATAATAACGTAACGTATTGATATACTGTTGCGTTATTATTTTTTTCTATACTATCTAATAAAAAAACAATTGTAATCTTATGAAAGTATGAAAAAAATATTTTCATAATGTATTTTTAAAAATTAAAATTAACATAATGAACAGGGAAAATATAATAAAATTCGCCTTACATAAGTTAATTAAACTGTTTTATATATTTATCGTAAAAAAATATATAAAACACATTTAAAACAAAAATATGGAAATCGATTGCATTATTTGTAAAGTAAGAAACTAAAACATTTACAAAAAAAATAATAAATGATATAATCTATTTGTATGCAAAGGTATACACGTCATAATAAATAAGAATTAAATAAAAGGAGGTACTAAGATGGTAGGAATTATCATCGCGAGTCACGGTGAATTTGCTGCAGGAATTAAACAATCAGGTTCTATGATTTTTGGTGAACAAGAAAAAGTAGAATCAGTTGTATTTATGCCTAGTGAAGGACCGGAAGACTTGCAAAGAAAACTTCAAGAAGCTATAGCTAAAGTAGATTCTGAAGAAATTCTTTTCCTTGTCGATCTTTGGGGTGGAAGTCCATTTAACCAAGCTAACAAGTTATTTGAAGAAGCACCAGAGAAGAGAGCAATCGTAGCAGGATTAAACTTACCAATGCTTATCGAAGCATATGCTAGTAGATTCACTATGACAACAGCTCATGAAATTGCAAAAGCAATCACACCAACAGCTATTGATGGGGTTAAAGTTCGCCCTGAAGAACTACAACCTAAAGCAGAAGTAGCTGAAAGTACACAAGCTGCACCTCAAGGAGAAATTCCTGAAGGTACAGTATTAGGAAACGGGAAAATAGACTTTGTATTAGCCCGTATCGATACTCGTCTACTACATGGACAAGTTGCTACAAACTGGACAAAAGCAACTCATCCAAACAGAATTATTGTAGTTTCAGATTCAGTATCAAAAGACGAATTACGTAAAAAACTTATTGAGCAAGCAGCTCCTCCAGGAGTACGTGCACACGTAATTCCATTAGATAAACTAGTTCAAGTTTATAACGATCCACGATTTGGTGATACAAAAGCGTTATTATTATTTGAAACACCACAAGATGCACTTGCAGTAATTGAAAAAGGAGTAGAGATTCCAGAATTAAATATCGGATCTATGGCTCACTCAGTTGGTAAAGTTCAAATTAACAACGTATTATCATTAGATCAAGAAGATGTAGAAGTATACAAAAAACTTCGTGATTTAGGTGTGAAATTTGATGTTCGTAAAGTATCAAACGATTCTCCATCAGATTTATTCAAACTTATTGAAGCTAAATCAAGTGAAGGTTTAAAATTATAATTTAATAAAAATTAGGAGGACACTATGGAATTTAGTATTCTAACAGTTATATTAGTCCTAATTGTTGCGTTATTAGCTGGTATGGAAAGTATCTTAGACCAATTCCAATTCCATCAACCAATTATTGCTTGTTCTTTAATCGGTTTAGCAACAGGACATTTATCAGAAGGTATTATTTTAGGTGGAGCTCTTCAATTATTAGCACTTGGATGGGCTAATATTGGGGCAGCGGTTGCTCCAGATGCAGCGTTAGCATCAGTAGCATCTGCTATTATTTTCATTAAAGCTGGAGATTTCTCAGCTGAAGGACGTATTATCGCTATCGCAACAGCTGTTACATTAGCTACAGTTGGTCTTGTACTTACAATGGTTGTTCGTACATTATCAGTAGTTATTGTTCACCAAGCTGACCGCGCGGCAGAACACGGTAACTTCCGTGGAGTTGAATTCTGGCACTACGTAGCACTTGCAGCTCAAGGATTACGTGTTGCTATTCCAGCAGGATTATTAATGTTCATTCCATCATCAGTAGTTCAAAAAGCTCTTGAAGCATTACCAAAATGGTTTACTGAAGGTATGGCAATCGGTGGAGGAATGGTAGTTGCAGTTGGTTTCGCAATGGTTATTAACCTAATGGCAACTAAAGAAGTATGGCCATTCTTCTTCTTAGGATTCGCATTAGCACCAATTAATGAATTAACACTTATCGCAACTGGTATTATCGGATTATGTTTAGCAATTATCTACCTAAACCTTTCTAAAAACAAAGGTGGCGGCGGTGGTGGAAATGCCTCATCTGGGGATCCACTAGGCGATATCTTAAACGATTATTAATAAGGAGGAACTACAAATGTCAGAGAAAAAAATTACATTAAGTAAAAAAGATCGTCGTAGCGTTATGTTACGTTCTCAGTTCCTTCAAGGTTCATGGAACTATGAACGTATGCAAAATGGTGGTTGGGCATTTGCTTTAATCCCAGCTCTTAAAAAATTATATCCAAACAAAGAAGATGCTACTAAAGCATTAAAACGTCACTTAGAGTTCTTTAACACTCACCCATATATTGCAGCACCTATTCTTGGGGTTACACTTGCTTTAGAAGAAGATAAAGCAAATGGAGCTGATATCGATGATGCAGCAATCCAAGGGGTTAAAGTTGGTATGATGGGACCATTAGCAGGTATTGGGGATCCAGTATTCTGGTTTACAGTTCGTCCTATCCTTGGAGCTATCGCAGCTTCATTAGCAACTGGTGGTTCAATTATTGCACCATTATTCTTCTTTATCGCATGGAACTTAATTCGTATTGGATTCTTATGGTATACACAAGAATTTGGGTATAAAAAAGGTTCAGAAATTACAAGTGACCTTTCAGGTGGTATTTTACAAACTATTACAAAAGGAGCTTCAATCCTTGGTATGTTCGTAATGGGTATCTTAGTTCAACGTTGGACTAACATCAGCTTCCCATTAGTTGTTTCTAAAGTACAATTAGATGAAAAAGCATATATTCACTTCCCAGAAAAAGGTACACACGTTACTGGTGAAGTATTACAAGATATTGTTACAAAAGCAACAAGTGGAAAATTCTCATTAACACCAGAAAAAGTTACAACATTACAAGATAACTTAAATCAACTTATTCCTGGATTTGCAGCGTTATTATTAACATTCGTATGTATGTGGTTATTAAAACGTAAAGTAAGCCCAGTAGTAATAATCTTCGGATTATTTGCTTTAGGTGTAATTGCTCACGTAGCTGGTGTAATGTAATAAAGTTTAGGAAGTTGAGTCGAATTGGTCTCAACTTCCTTTTTTAAAATTAATTGTGGAAATCTATAGGAGGTGTGAGGAATGGTAATGTCTATGAATACTAAAGTGATTTATACGACGAAGGCTAATTGCCTTACAGGATCAATTGGTAATAAACATGGAGACGTAATGGTTGGTGATAAAGCTTTTGAGTTTTATAATTTTAGAAATCCTGAGGATTACATTCAGATACCTTGGACAGAGGTGGATAAAGTTAGAGCTCAAATGTTTTTTAGAGATAAATATATCAGAGGATTTTTTATAGATACAAAAAGTGCAGGAAGTTTTAACTTTATTGTAAAAAATTCTGGGAAATGCTTAAAAGAAATGAGAGAATTCATTGGAAATGAAAAGATAGTTAGAAATAAACCTATATTATCATTAAAAAATCTATTTAGGAAGAAAGATTAATACTTTGATATTAATCTTTCTTTTTTTGAAAATAATTCCATGAAAATATATTGCAAAATTAACTTTTTTCTTGCATTTTCATATATTTTATATTAAACTATAGTTGAAAATTAAAATCAGTACTATAACAGATTGGTGTTGTATTACTAAATTATAAAAAAAGAGGTATATAAATGGAATTATCTACAAATTCACCTACGCGAAAGCAAGGAATTATCATGTTTGCTATCCTAATTGCGGCATATGTAGTATTTGCTACTAACTGGGTAGCTGGATCAAACTTGTCAAAACAAATCACAGATCACTATTTTAATGGAGAAAAGGTTTCTCCTATAATTTCTGAAGTAGTCAATTATACAATAACTATAGCAAGAATTATTGCTAATCTACTTGCTGCGTTTATTTTAATTAAGTTACATCCAAAGAAAGCTGCAATATTAGCATTATTTTGTCTATGTTTTTCATTCTTTGCTATCTTTACCCACAATTACTGGTTATATACATTCTCTAGAATGATTATGGCATTTGGAGGATCAATGATAATTGTATTTATAAACTCATTTGTGGCTAAGTTTATACCGAATGATAAGAAAATAATGACTAGTGCAATTATCACCGCTGCATACAATGTTGGAGCTGCATTAGTAGCTATCTTATTCTTATTATTTAAAGAACATTTTGTGGATGACTGGCGTTATACTATGATAGGATTTAGTATTTTTAGTATAATCCTATTTATCTGTTGGTTAATTTTCTCTCATGATTTTGAACCAACAATTACTTGGAAACACCCGAATTATTTTGTTTATAAATTGTTGATTGAATCTAAAGAAATATTACATGAAGAAGATGTAAAAAAATACACTTATGCTGATGGCTTTAAAGATAAATTTATCTATGTATTTTCATTAGGTTTCGGTGGATTTTTATTTCTTTATGTTATGCCATTAGTATCACTACCTAGAGTTGTAGTGGAACATGCACATAATACAAGTTTTAAACCAGAATTTATGATATTAACTGTAACACTTGGTGGAATAATTGGAACTTTATTTAGCTTAATGGTTACTAGAAAATTAAACTTTAGAAGAAAACCATTTTTAATCGCTCATGGAGTATTGATGATTGGATTCATGGCATTAGGACTAGTTTTTGTATCTACTAATGTTGTGTTATCATATGTAATGTTTAGTCTATCAGGATTTTTCATGTATTCACAGTACCCAGTATATTTAAATCTTCCATATGAGTTACCAAATATGAACTCACAAAGATTAACAATAATGTTTGGAATATTTTGGGCTTTCGGATACGCAATTTATACATTATTTAACTTTACTTGGAGTTTAGTTTTAAATCACTTGGGGCATAATTCGTCAATAATATTCTATTTATTAGGAAGTTTAATTTATATTATTTTTGTATTTACATTTCCTGAAACAAGACCGAAAAAATAACAAAAAAATCTTTAGAGATAATAGATATCTCTAAAGATTTTTTTATGTTCTATGATGAAAAAGTAGGATATTTTCAAGATGAAATTAAAGTACCAATATTAGTTTGATTTTAACAAAAAATTTATATTTAAAGCAAATTAGTAGGATGTACGTGGAAATTGTGATATATTATCATAAAAAACAATATAGTAGGAGTAAAATAATGAGTAAAATAAAGAAAACAGCATTAATAGGAGTTGTAGGAGCGTCTGCTTTGACTGCAGGATATTATACTTTTCTGAAACCAAGTATACAAACTACACCATCAAATCAAAAAACGCAAAATACTAACCAAGTAGCAAATAAAGAACAAAAAAATACAACCAATAATGCAACGTCCTCAACCCAAGAAGGTGTAGCATATAAAGATGGTACGTATACAGGAGCAGTTACAAGAACAAATAAAGGAGATTTCCAAGTAAGTGTAGTAGTTCAAGGTGGGAAAATAGCTAATGTTAATGTACTTCTTCAACCAGATGAAGAATTTTCGCAAAGTATTAATAAGACAGCTCTTCCTAAATATGTTGAGGAAGCGATAAAAGCTCAAAGTTCAGACATAGCATTGGTTTCTGGAGCATCTGAAACATTTAAAGGATTCAAAGGGTCATTGCAAGATGCATTAAATAAGGCAAAGTAGTATGGTTAAGTATAAAACTTATGTATTAAAAAGAATGAACATGCCTTTCACAATTGTCTTTGTAAGGGATAATTTTGATGAAACTTTGATAGAAGCGTTGAATCGGGTCGTAAATGAGATTGATAAATATTTGAAAAATGTGGAAGAGAAATTTTCTCCATTTCTTCCAGATAGTTTAGTTAGTAAACATACTGATATAGGTGAAGTTTTACAAGAAGATTTTTTTGATTTAGAGTATCAAGAAGTCTACAGCAGGTCTATAATAGCTAAAAAAGAGACTCAAGGTCTATTTAATCCATTTTTTGGCGGAAAATATAATCCAACAGGATTTGTGAAGGGGTGGGCAATAGAGAATGCTTTTATGAAATATATAAAACCTCT
>CALIWM010000405.1:0-3347 GCA_938046645.1 uncultured Gemella sp.
TCGTCCGAGGAATGCCAACGTATTCAGAAAACGCACGCTGACTCATACCACTAATTTCTAGCTCTTTTACAAGATTCTTACAAACAATTTTCCCATCTACTTCAGAGTTATATTTTTTAGTTTTTGCATTTTCTAACTCAATTTTAAGTTCGGAAATTTTCTTTTTCAACTCTGCATTTTCAGTTGACAATTTTTGATTTTCTTCCTGAATTGCATTTCGTCGTAATTCACTAATATTTTTTTGCTTAATCAGACGTTTGTTTTCCAATGTCTTTGTTTCCAAATTTCTAACGTCCTCTGGATTTACAGGGGCATCTTTATGAAGTTTAAGATATTCAATAATATCATTCATAAACAATTCATTTTTCAATTCACGATAATCAATTAGTTCTTCGTTAGACAATAGACCTTCATTTTTGAACTTATTTTCCAAGAAGAATTGTTCAATGTAATCCAACAAGTTAAATTCTGGAGCAACCAGCTTCATTTCCAATAATGTCTTCAAAACACAACTTTGGAAATTAACCACATTATCGACTGTCGTTTGTGGCAATCCATATTCACGATAAAGTTTCGTATTAGAAATCCCCTGTTCTGCTAGAAACTTATAGTATGGATGTTTATCCTTTGTCCAATCATGAGGTTTAAGGTTATTCTTATAACGAGTTGGTTTCAAATCTTCCAACGTTTTTAGAGCCTTCATTTCTGCCATATATTCATTCCTTCTTTCTCTTCTAAATTATCGAATTTTCTATTTTCTTTATCAATTTTTGTACTTTACAAACATCTCCAATAGTAAAATACACAACCTTCTGTACTTCTAGTGAAAGAGCTAATAAATCTTGCACTAGAGATATTTTTTTATCAATGTCAAATTTTTCTCTTACTCTCATTGGTAATTCTAGTCGTTCAAATAAGAGTTCAACTCTTGAAAAGGTCACTCCTTTTCTTTTTGCTTGCATATCATCTCTAAAGGTATTTTGAATTAACATTTCTAGGTTTTCATGTAATGCCTTTATTGACCATTGCACCATTACATCGTCCAGTAGTATTGAAAGACTACCTGTATCATACAAATCATTATTCTCCGCATTAAGCGTGGAATAAATTTGTTCATCCTCTACATCTAGTTCTTCCTGTTCAAAAATATTTTCCCCCTTTTTCTGTATTGAAATCATTCTGACTGTTTTACTGGGATTATCAATTTTGATATAACCACCCTTTTGTAACTTATCTAATCCTTTTAGGATTGTATTCACAGAAACTTTCAAAGCTTTCTGGATTGTGGAATTGCTTGGTTGGTTTGTCCTTGTTTCTTTTCTAAGATAGTCCAATAACAATAAATCAGTGCTAGAATAATCTCCTAGTAATTCTGTTTCTATTTCTAGTCTCATTCTAAATCTCCGTATAACAATTTTATTATATAATTTTTGTTTTGTCAACCCTATATTTGATTAATTCACGAGTGATTGTTATCCTCAAAGTCTAACCGTTCTCAAAGGGGGAGGGTCTAAATATACAATTAGAATTTCAATCAATCCAACTCTTAATTAAGTCCCATACGACAAAAATCATAATGTCCATTAAATTCATTTTTTTATTTTTAAATCATTCTTAGATATTACCTTTTCTTTATTTATTGTATAATGATTATATTATATAAAATTGTGGTTGTCAACATTTTTTAAAAACAAATAAACAAAAAGAAAAGAGCAGTTAGCTCTCCTCATTCTACATCTATCCATTCCTTATTGTCACTCTTTACCATTTCCTTTTGTTTCTCGATGCACATTTTCTTTTGCTTATCCCAGTAACTATTTGATGCTCCTATTGTTTGTAATCTAGTTACAATTAAAATTAAATCATTACTGTATACATAAGGATTAGCTTTGTACTTTTTATTAGAATACCGCGCTTTTCTTGAATAAAACTCTTTGATTTTACTTTCAGACAAATCTATTGGATAACTATCGGCTTTGTAATTTGAATACTCTTCTGGTTTGAATTTTAAATAATCGTCCATTCCAAAGTTTTCTTTAAACTCGCCTTTGAAAAAACTTTTAATATCCCCAGTCAAAATTGATAGAATAAAATTAAATACTACAATTACTATCCAAATAGCTATAGCTTGTATTTTTCCTAATGTTGTTAAACTTACTTCTCGTCGTGTATTTGATAATTTATTATAATGCAGATTGGGTGCTGGTTTATCATCAGATAAAAAAATCACAACTTTCTTTAAACCTTTTTCTTCAAAATATTTAGCTAATACTTTTCGTTTCTTGCCATTATACTCAATAAATTTGGGTCTTGAAAAATCTTCAATCAAACTTTCAGCTAGAAAATAGACTACTGTCAATATCAAAACTGAACTAATAACAATTACTGATACTATAAACGATAGTAGAATTGTCATTAAAAGACCTGAAATCCAAACATAGCCACCATCCCATTTAAAATAGCTGTATCCTCCTTGTAAGACATAACTAAAATCAAGAATCCCCAAAAATGTGAATATGGGAATCGCTAACGTATATCCAAAAAAAGTCCCTATTGCAACTTTTGATAAAGTTTTAAAATACTCTTTCATCCCTTTTCGTTCTCCCTCCAGCTAATACTAGAAAATTTATTGTATTCTTTTTGAAACATCAACTCAACTGTACCGCGAGCACCACTGCGGTTTTTCTCAATAATCACTTCGACAATATTACTTGAGTTCTGTTCTTCTTCTCCATTCTTAGCTCCTCGTTCATAATAATCATCACGATACAAAAACGCAACAATATCTGCATCTTGTTCAATAGACCCACTTTCACGAATGTCTGAAAGAACTGGTCGTTTATCTTGTCGTTGTTCTACTCCACGGGACAACTGACTCAGCGCAATGACGGGTACTTTTAATTCTTTCGCAAGAATTTTAAGTTGACGAGAAATATCTGAAATCACTTGTTGACGATTGTCAGATTGGTGTCCTGTAATTAATTGCAGATAATCAATTACAATCAATCCTAAGCCACCGACTTCTTTTGACAACTTTCGACATCTAGCTCGAATTTCTGAAATCTTAATTCCTGCTGTATCATC
Source organism: uncultured Gemella sp. (assembly GCA_938046645.1). Lineage (GTDB taxonomy): Bacteria > Bacillota > Bacilli > Staphylococcales > Gemellaceae > Gemella. The sequence continues at coordinate 3,085 of CALIWM010000405.1, forward strand.
AATGTAAATCGGAGATTGAGCTAATATTCCCTGTGCAACAGTTAATTTTATCCAATCATTATCAGTCAGCTTTCCTGTACGTAAAGTATAGGCATCAATCAGGCTTTCGGAGGCTAACATACGGTCTACCAAGCTTTCTGCCCCCATCTCTAGTGAAAAAATAGCGACAGGAAGATTAGATTTAGTAGCGATATTTTGAGCAATGTTTAGAGCAAATGCTGTCTTACCTACCGCAGGGCGAGCACCGATGATAATTAGTTCAT
>CALIWM010000406.1:0-3140 GCA_938046645.1 uncultured Gemella sp.
AAAGTATATAATATTATTCCTAATAGTACGAATATCCAAACTAATCCAACTATCAAATGCTCATAGTATTCTGGTAATTGAGCAATCTTGAATGTTTTAGCAACTGTATTTAAGCTCTCATTGGTTGTTATACTTTTTACTGCTGGGCTATTTTTAAATAAAAGTATATATATACAAATCGCTATTTCAAATATAATGCTTACAAAAAATCATACATTCGAAATATAGTCTTCAATATAATCCTTAATTTTATCCATCGCTAATACCTCATTTCTTTGAAATAATCATTCTTAATATAACTGCAATAACGGTTCATATTAGGGTCAATTTAGCAGGCTCAACGGTACTATTTTTGTCTAATAGCTAATTATATATTTGATTATACAAATCCAGATGTTGTTATACAGGACGATTCTCATTTAGAAATTCAATAATTGTATCAATATCCTGATTACTTAAAGGGTCTGAGAGACAAGCTCCATGGTCATAAGCTACAACGATAGAGTTTTCTCTTTTAATAATCACAACATCAGAGAAACCACCATGACAAGAAATCTCAATTCCTGCTTCTCCTCTTAATCCACCAGATAAAGTGTCTTCATCACAAGGTACTACGTTAGGCATTTTAATATTCCTCTCTGTTTTTTATTTATAGAATAATTTTATTATATAAAATACGATTTGTCAAGTTAAATCAGCAAATATTCTTGACGAAATATTAAAAGACGATTTCCATTTCGGAAGTCGCCTTTTTTGATATTATCGAGATACTATATATTGTGGTTAGTGTAAATAGGTATATAGTACCTTTATCTAAAATGAGCTGTGCTGTTTTCTGAAAAGTAAAATGACCCACCTTTATCAGATAAATTAGGCACAAGATGTTCAATATACTTAGCAGGTTCTACAAAATATACTTGCTCATTCTTTGATTGCACTGCAAGAAGTTTATCTTCTAAATTAGCAATATCTTCTGAAAGAACACGTAAATACCAATTCAACCCTGAACGATTGATTACTCTTGAGATATACTCTTGTAAATGGTCTTCGTTATTTGGATTAGGTAAGACATGGATAATAGGTAAGCCCCATAATCGTAACTCGCTTAACAATCTCTCATCGTCAGTTACAAAAATAGCCTCATAATACCCTGTGTTATAAATTAGCTTGATTTTTAAGGCACTTGCTTTAAAAAATTCCTCTTGTTCGCTTTTGGACATCCCTTTAGTTGCCCTACTTTCGTAAATTTCTGCATCGAAATATTTTCCCTTATTTTGATTTGTAAGAGTAGTTTTTCCAAGACAAGGAAAAGCTGAAATAATTATTGTCATTTTAAAACTCCGTTATAGAATATCTCAGGGTAAGACTTGAATAAGTAATCAAATACCCCAGTTGCGAGTAAGATAAACTACCTCCTATCTTGATAGTCCCGTTTTCTATTCCATTAGTTGTCTAGTAATATTCTTATAGTAGCTGTCGAAAGTTAGCTCTAACTCCAACCCCAAAGTTATAAACAAAACGTCTCTGGAAGGTTGTTTAACTCTACCTTAGTGCCGACTCCAAGGTATCTCTTGATTGATTATAAAGTTGTCATAACTACTCCTCTATAATCTTATAAACTTGGTTGAAACTCTCTTCACTCACGGGATAAAATTCGCCTTTGATACCCTTTACTAACATCTCACCAACATACAACCGCTCAACACCTTCAAGAGTATTTATGCTTATGTAGCCTTGAGACTTTATCTCATCTACTAAATCATCCCTCTGTAAAATCTCAAGAACCTCTTTAGCACCGTAACCTAAGAAGTCTAAAACTTTCACTACATCTTTGTTACTTAAAGACTTAAATTTTACACACTCAATAGTGTATACTTTCTTTTTATAACAATACAAGGTATTTGGTATACGTTCATAAGTCTTATGAAAAATATCTGATTCAATCGCCCAGAAAGCACCACAAGTATTAACCTCATGTATAATCCAATTACCGTAAGTCAAAGCTACCTCACCACGGTCTTTTTGAATGTAGATAGTTTTTGTATCCTCTTCATATCTAACAGGCTCTCCACCAGACTCCAATAACTTTAGAAATTCTTCTAAAATAACATTAAAATAACGATAAGCAAGTACCTCAATAGGACGTTTCTCTGCTAACATAACTAGTCCTCCTTATAGTCCTCTATTAAACTTTTAATTTCATTTAACACTACTGCCTTCTTGAATGCATCCAACCCTACTCATCTTCATAAGTATGATACACATAGCCTTTTTGGTTCTCCTCTTTTCTTTTAATTATTTAAAATGCTCTTTTTTTATTGTCGTAAGTAGTTTCATACCAGCACCAACCTTTTTTGTTTCAATTTATTGTACCTCTTCTATTTTTTATAGAATAATTTTATTATATAAAAACCATTTTGTCAAGTTAAATCAATAAATTACAGTTTTTGTTCAAATTTTTTCCTTGTTGTTTTTTCTACTTGAGTAGTCAAGGATTTCTTTAAACTCCAGCCTTTGCTCCTTCTGCTTTTGTAAGTATTCAGTTTTATATTATACGCTTTGCACATCTCTTCATTTGAAGCATACCAATTACCAAAGTGGTCTTGAACTCTCCCTTTCTGCAAAGCTTTTTCAATACTACAACCTCTTGAAATCCTACTTTGTAATTTTTTGTAATTGATTTTATGATAAATCGCCATTTCTCTATAAGATGAGAATTGATTTCCTAGATGGTCTGTTACAGCATAGGAACTGATTGAGGGCTTGAAATTCAAAATAAAATCAACCATACTTTTAAATCTTGAGGAATGAACTGACCATGCACTCGTTGCATCAAACTTCAATTTTGAATCAAGTAAAGAAACAATAGATGGGAGATTTTCTCCAGCAGTTATGATACTCTCATCATAGATGAATTTATTTTTTGATATTTCAAATAACTCAATACCTTCTCGTTTCAAATCATTGTAAGTCCTTAACGTGAACTTTCCTGATACAAATTCGATGACCTCCTCTCTGTTAGTCACTTTTTCAGAACCTTCTGTTCGTAGTTTTAAACTCCTATTGTGATTATAACGTACATAAGGAAGCCATTGATAGTTTACTCCATCCCAATATAATATATTTGTTTTTTTATCTAT
>CALIWM010000407.1:0-4760 GCA_938046645.1 uncultured Gemella sp.
AAAGGCGATTATCCAAGCGGAAATCGTCTTTTTGATATTTAGAATAAGTCCAACCTAATATTTCCACCAAAATGTGGTTTTTCAAGAGCTATCTGTGCTAATTGATTGAGCGTTTGTTTACTATTTTCTTGATTATAGAATTTAAGTCCTTTGATGATAACTCCATCAATTTCATCTTCAAAAATCAAATCTTCTTGATGGTCGTTGATATATGAAAGAAGTTCCTCCTTCCATCTATCTTTTTCTGCCAATTGTTCACCTTTGGGTTCAATGAAGATTTGAAGATAGTAATCCTTATTTTGAAGAAGTAGGATAAAGTCTGGTTGAAATCCTGAAAAATTGATTTCCCGTGGATTCTCTTCAAATTGGTGCAATTTCAATCGTTCAACTTTATCTGTCCCCTTTAGCATGTTTTCGTCCATTCGAATGAGGAAAACATCACCGTATTGTTCTCTTAGTTCATCAATATGATTGGCGATAGCATTAACTAGATTTTCTTCATTTCTATTGATTATAGCAGATTGGTAAGCAAAAAAGTCAAATTTTTCAAAACTAATATTAGCTACCTTTTGTTCGATGAAGGAGCCACTCTGTTTAGCTGTATCATAATTAGGTATTCGTTTGCGATAATCAACGAGATATTCTGTAATTGGATATCCGATAAAGCGGTTCGTACCTCTTGCTTTGCGATAACCTGCCTTTATTTGGGCAGCCAGTAGGTTAAAAAAGTTATCAACAATTTTCAGCTTTTCCATAGCGGAAAAATCTTCTACAATGGTTTCTTTTTCTGTTGTGACAGAGAGTGTAAGATTTTGCAAATCTAGCCAATTTTCTCCCCAAAAATCTTCCATAGACTTGAGATTTGGAAGATATCTTTTCAGATTTTCAAATCGGAAAAAGTTAGAGCGGCTAATTGATTTTTTAAAATAACGAATATCAACTCCCCTCAATTGGGACGTTTTTAACTCTGTTGCTTCAGCTGAAAGGTAAGCTGTTTCATAGGTGGATTTAAAATAGGTTACATTGGCTAGCTTAGAAATTTCAATACCATATGCACGTAAATTCACATAGTGACTGTCAGGAATTTCCTCAGTTTCATTATAGTAAAGCTTACCTGTTTTAAAGATTTGGGTTTTCTTGAAAGAAGGTTTCAGTCTGATTTCAATCGGAGGATTTTTTTCATCCGACCCAGTCGCAAGATTCATCTTGTCAAGTGATGCCATCAAATTCTTGATGTATTGCGGTTCATTAAGGGTATGGTAGTGTAGTGTTTCCAACAAAAGACTTGCTGTTTCATCTGATTCATCAAATCGTCTTTGGTAAGAAATCTTTTGATTTAAGGAGAAAGGATTGTATCGCGCCCCACGTCCGATCAACTGAGCCTCGGAATTGGTTGATTTAGCATCTCTTTTATCATTCATTTTTCCCAAGTTGCTAATACGAACGATATCGTAAAGATTGAGGACATCCCAACCTTCTGTTAATTTTGCTACGGCAAAGACTACACGGTACAGATTATTGGGCGATTCAAGCGAATTGAGGGCTTGATACTGTCCTGTTTCTAGCAACCCTTTTGAGCCACTATCTGAATCATTTGCATTTAGAATTCTAGCTGGTGAAAAACCACGCTTAATTTCTCGAACAACAGTTGAAAGATCATCCTTTTCGAGATAATACTGATAAGCTAGCTGTAGAGTATGGCTTTGCTCTTCTGATACACTTCTCAGTTGCGAAATAAGGAACGATCTTAAACTTTCCACAGTCAGACTATCAATCATCTCATTGAATAGCTTATTTGCTTCATAGGAAGCATCAATTTTATGTGATTTGAAAAGAATGACTGGTTTTATCTCAATCCCAAATTTTTCTAGAGCAAATTTGCGACGATATTCACTCAGAAGAACGGTACTAAGCATGTTATCTTCGTTGGAATTACCCGTCTGAATGCGTCTTACATTTTTTGAATATCGTTCTTTGATGTATGAATCCAAGGTATAACGGTAAATAATCTTATCTCGATATTTTTGATAAATGGTCTCATCGTCAAAATCAAGTGTTGCGGTAAATTCTAGCAAGAGATTATCAGCATGTGCGTGAAGAAGAGAAAGTAGGCTTTTTTCCCATGAGATTTTTTCCAATTCTGCTTTATTTTTCTTTTTCGTAGAAGCAGAATAGTGATGGGCTTCATCCGCCAGAATAACCATTTTTGTCTTCTGGTAATCTTTTAATGACATGATATTTTCTGCCTGTGTGAAGAGGTCATTTGTCAATGTTTGAATTGAAACAAACTTAATATTAATTACATTTTTATTAGGAAAATCTGGAAATCTTCCTGAAATCTGGTTGATAAAGATATGTTCCCCATCAATTTCTAAGTTAGAATTGAAAAGAAACTTAGTAGATTGAGCACTCGTTAGATTATCAATGGTCTTACTCAGAACACCATTTGTATTCACTGTAAACAGAAAATTTTGATACCCTTTTTCTTTATAAAGATAGAGGATTAAACCAGCCATCAAATCAGTCTTTCCCGAACCAGTTGCCATATTGAACATCAGCTGTCTTGGTTTTCGAAACTTGAAAGTATCTGATGCTTGAGTGTAATGAAAATAGCGAATAGCTTCACTCTGATAAGAACGTGGTTCATGCTTGAGATTTTCTACAATATACTGTGGTAATTCCCAACCATGCTGTTCGTTCAAAATATCCATATCCAGCTGTTTCAATTCATCGAAGAGTTCAAAGATCAGTTCTTTTTTCTTTGCTTTTCTAACCATCATTTCTCTCCATAAAAACTCTTATTGAAATCATAATCTGATTGGGATAATTGCGATTTAATGGTTTCATCATCAATTTCAGAGTAGTTGTGATAGAGCTGGTTTTTGTCAATAATCTTCACAAGAATTTTTTTCTGCATTTCAAAATCTTCATCCCAGATAGATTGGTCAACTTCTTGTAAATCCACTCTGAAATCAAAATCAAGTGTGGCTTTCATGTCGTCAAAGATAGCCTTTAATTCATCAGAATGTTTAAAGTTAAGAACAGCATCAATAAAGGTTGCATTTTTGTCCATTAATTCAGCATAAATGAATGAACCACCGCCAGACCAAGCAACATCTTGAGAAATGCCACCTTGTTCTCCATCAATAACTTTCTTTAATCTCTCTACCGCTACGGTTTCAATATAATCCATTTGTTCAATACCGATGTACTGACGATTCATCTTGTGAGCAACTGCTGCAGTAGTTCCCGAACCCTCTCGTGTCAAGCGACTGACACAAAATATATTGTCTATTTTTAGATAGCAAAAAGAGAGTGATTTCTCACTCCCTCTTGCGTCTATTTCCATATGATTTTTTGAACTATACTGCCTTCACAGATAACCGACTCAACATACTTTTCCATAAGTTCTCGTGTAAGTTCATTATCTGTTACTACTTCTGTTTCGTTAGAAGATAGTTTTATCTTTTCTTCTAGCTTACTAATTTCATTATCTATCTGATTTTTACTTTCTACAAACTTAACTTTCGTCATTTTCCCAAGTTTATATTTTTCAAAATCAGACATCTTTTTTGCCTGAAGCTTTTCTATCTTTTTCTCTATATCTTTAATGCTTATTTTTTCTTTGAGCTTTACTTCTACTTCACCATATTTCTCTTTAATAAGCGAAAGCACCTGTTCCTCTAATTTATCAACTCTTGAGTTTTTATGTTCAACATTATTACACTTGCAGATCCTACAATGAAAATACTTGTGTATTCTCATGCTTCCATCCGGTCGTTTAAACTTTGATTGAGTAAGTCCCAGAATATGGTTACAAGTAGGACATCTTGCGAAGCCTTGTAATGGGGAATGCTTTCTCCATGTATAGTCAGTATTTTTCCCTTTTAAGAAACTATTATTTTCTTTGATAGCTTGAACCCTTTCAAACTCTTCTCTTGAAACGATAGCTTCATGGTGGTCATAAACTCTACCCCATTCTTCTTTAGGATTAAATTTAAAACTACCAGGAGTCAATACCGACTTTTCTTGCATATTGAAGACATAAGTGCCTGTGTAATTTTCATTGGATAAAATATCTACCACTGTACCATTTGTCCATGTTGGTGCATCTCTTGTATCTGATGATACTATGTTATATTCATAATCCATATTTGTAAGTTCTTTTTTACGTTCGTTTGGTGTTGGTATATTCTCTTCATTCATAACTGCTGCAATCTTTCTTGATGCAAGTCCTGTAAGTGCTAAGTCATATACCTTCCTCACAATCCAAGCTGTCTTATCATCAATAATGATGTTGTGCTTATCATCTGGATCTTTCATATAACCAAATGCTGGACTCCATGCAAGAAACTTTCCTTGCTTCTTAAGTTCTGTAGTAACTGTCTTTACTTTCTGCGAAATATCTTTCGTATAAAAGTCATATAGCAAACCTTTAAACTGAATATCAAGGTCTGTTCCATTCCCTTTTTCCTTATCACTATCATAGCCATCATTAATCGCAATAAATCTAATACCAAGAAAAGGAAATATATTCTCCAGATAATCACCGAGCGAAATATAATCCCTCATAAATCTCGATAAGTCTTTTACAATTATGGCATTGATTTTACCATTCTTAACTCCTTCTAGCATTCTTTGAAAAGATGGTCTTTTCTCATTTGTACCTGTATATCCGTCATCAATGTATTCTTCTCTTTGAAAACTTTTAAATTCATAGCTTTCTCTATTATTTTCTACTCTATTTAAAACTTCATCTA
>CALIWM010000408.1:0-1510 GCA_938046645.1 uncultured Gemella sp.
TTTCTATCTTTTATAAAATCAAAAATACATAACAAAAGAACCAGCATCACTGCCGGTTCTTTTTTCTATTCATAGTTTTCTATAAAATGTTTTATCGCCGCTGCAAAATCTTCTACTACATGCGTAGCTTGATCTTTTACTTCTTGTGGCGCGCGGTTCATACAGTATGAAATATCTGCTACTTTAAACATATCCACGTCATTCCCTGAATCTCCTAAAGCTATTACTCTATCATACCCTGACTTAATAGTTTCAATACCGCTAGCTTTAGAAATATTTTTTGCTGTGATTTCCATACGTGTTGAACCTGATTTATAAATCTCTACTTCTGGAAATTTTTCTTTCATTATATCGTAATGATAATCTAATTGTTCTTTTGTTGGTCTTACATTTATTTTATAGATTGTTTTTCCTTTTAGTATTTCAAAAGGATTTTCAACACAAATTAATTCCATGTTCCACAATCTATCTTTTTTCTCATGATCAAAATTACCGATACGTTGTTTTCCATCTAAAGCATCAAATATTAATTTGCTTTCTTTTAGATATTCGAATATTCCAGTTAAATCTTTAGTAGGAATATGTTTTTCAAAAAGAACTTCATCTTGTCTTGTTACAACCGCTCCGTTAAACCCTATCATGTGTGTAACATCCATATCATTGCCTTCAGCAATGTATTTGATTTCTTCAACAGAACGCCCAGTCGCAACTGAGAAATCCCCGTAATTTTTAGCATCATGATACGCTTTTAAATCTTCTTTTTCGACGAACACTGAATTTTTTACATATGTTCCGTCTAAGTCTGTAACAAACAAATTCTTCATGAAATTATTCCTCCATACCAAGCATATCTTGGATTTCCATTTTTAGAACATTAGCATGTGATCCATAAATTGATTGCATTTGCATATCACTTTCTGCGAATCCCATAGCTCCAAGTTTTGTTGTAATACGTTCTTGATCTACTAAACTTTTATCTTTTACATTAATTCTTAAACGAGTTATACAAGCATCTACAGCTTCGATGTTATCTGGTCCACCATGCGCTTTAACTAACTCAATCGCTTGTTTTCTAATTCCTTCTGGGGTTTTTTGTACTGTTTCCATTACTTCGTCATCACCAGCAGCAACATCTACTGATTTTGGTGCTTCTTCTTTACCGATTGTAGCAATTTCTACACCAAGTTTAGCACGAGCTTCGTTTTTATTAGATAATTTAACATCATCTCCGTCTTCACGACCAGGAGTTTTAAGATCGAATTTAACAATCATAAATCTGAATACGATATAGTAGATAAAGAAGTAAACTACACCTACGATTGGTACTAACCACCAAGCTGTTTTAGGACCTTGAAGTACTCCGTAGATTACCCAGTTAATAAATCCGTGTCCAGTTGGAGTAGCAACCCCTGCTCCTAACATGTGCATTACGAATAATGCTGAACCAGCTAAGAATGCGTGCACGATGTAAAGAATTGGTGCTACGAATAAGAATGTGAATTCGATTGGT
>CALIWM010000409.1:0-2712 GCA_938046645.1 uncultured Gemella sp.
AAATCTTGCGCGATCTCTTTTTATCAGCTATCTACTATCTCGGTACCTACTATATTTTGAAAAACAAGGTTAATTTGCAATAGTTTAAACGTCAAAAAAGGATAACATCTCATCACTGAGAGGCTATCCTTTTCTTTATCTCATTTTTTAACTAGATTAAAAAAATGAATCCATCTAGCAATTAAAATATAAAATCTGATCTAAATATCTCGTTTAATTTCTCTATTGTGTCACTATCATTATATTCCTTAAATATTCTCATAGCTTTAGAACATTCTTTCTTACCTATCTCTACTCGATTAGTTTTAATATGATAAACACCTCTTAAAAAAAGCAAATAATTTTTTTCAAAATAATATCCTTGTCTCGTAAGTAAATTTTCTAAATCATCTATAAAAAATTGAGCGCTATCTAACAAATTATTTTTTAATAATAATTCTAAATTAAATAAATATAGGGGAATTACTCTATGTGTTCCCATATCTGTTTTTAAAAAATGTCGTGTATTCTTGATTACCACTCTATATAGTAAACTTATGGTTTTAGTGTTCATAAAAAACACCGAATTATAGAAAATTTTCAGTTCATACTCCATCCAATTATCTACAGAAAGCAAATACTTGATTAGCTCATTGCATTTAGATGTGTTATAAGGAAGATTTGCAAGCCGATTAATCTGTTGTTCAGCAATCAATTTTATGTGAAAATTGCATAAACTTTTTACCTGCTTTTCTTTTAACTCTATTTTATCCACTAATTCTTGAAGTAAAAATATATCTGAAGAGTTCACAGCATGTTCTAATTCTTCAAAAAAACATTCTTTTTTGGAATAATAGCAATGAACTAATTCTTCAAATTCCGAAAATGATATTCCAAGACGATTTAACAAAATGTAAAAATGATCAATAGATAATTTTGTAATGCCATTTTCGAAACGAGAAATAGTTGATTCACTAATCTTATAACAAGCTAAATCTTTAAGACGAAAATTTTTTGAAATACGAATATCCTTTAAAACTGCTCCAAAATTTTCCATACTATTCCTCTTCCATTTCTGCAAAAAATAAAACCTGTTTTTTTGTTTATGATATGATTATATCAAAAATAAAAAAGAAAGGACAATCATATCATGAAAAAAAATGTTATTGTCAGCAGTTTCTTTACTTAGCCCAGTGTCAACACTAGCAGTAAATAGTCCAGTTTCTGCTCCAAAATCTATCTTTCTCAAGGCTTATAGTCACTCTAATGGTAGTTGGGTTCAATCGAATGGTTGTTGGTGGTATAAACATTCTAACGGTTCTTACACTAGAAACGGATGGAAAACATCAATGAAACCCAGTACTATTTTGATAGTAAGGGTTGGATGAAGACAGGTCGGATTAAAGAATATGGGAACTGGTATTATCTAGATGGTAGTGGTGCTATGAAAACTGGTTGGTGTTGGGTTTCTGGTAGCTGGTATTATTTAAATACTAGCGGTGTAATGCAAACGGGACTACAGACTATCAATGGAAAACAATATTATTTATCTAGCAGTGGTAGTATGCAAGTTGGTTGGCACAATATCGGAGATGATACCTATTTCTTTGCTAATAGTGGGGAAAATCAAAATATCAATCGTCGTGCTTTAGTTCTTGGTGAAACATCAACGAGAGCAGTACCTATCGAAGACGTTAATGCTATGGAAAAGGTATTTAGTAACCAAAACTTTAGCGAAGTTGTTCGATTCCCAGATAAAACTAAGTCCGAGATTATTGCAAAAATGGAAGAGCTTTTCAAATCTTCTAGCGAAAGCGATGTGAACTATCTTTACCTTACCTGTCATGGAGGAGAAGATGGGACGATAGCCATTGGTAGCGATGGTCAGACATTTTCAGGCTGGGAATTGGCATCTCTACTGAAACAATATAAAGGTAAGTTTGTGGTTATGCTGGATTGTTGCTATTCAGGAACAATTATAGATGTAGGTAAGCCAGACAAAAAGGTTGCCTCCAAGTCTGAAGAAAGATTTGATGAACAAGCATTTTTGGCAGGTTTCTCAACAGGAGATGTAGCAAGCAAGAATGGTGAAATGCTTGATTCTAAATTCCTCGTACTATGTGCCTCTTGGAAAGGTGAAGAATCGTATAGTTTAGTCGGAGTAGGTAGTCTTGCCACCAGATACTGGGCAATGGGTACAGGTTGGGATTCACTTCAAAATAGAATGGTTTCGCCTATGGCAGACACCAATACTAACGGAAAAATCACTTTAGAGGAACTGTATCAATACTCTTATCCTCTAGTCCTTGAAGATGCATCAAGCAGTAATAAGGAGCAACATGTATCAGTTTATCCAAAAAACAGTCAATTTGTTTTATTCCAAAAATAAGGAGTTAAGAAAATGAAAGTATCAAAAAAAATCACATTATTTGGTTTGTCTCTAGCTGGTCTAGCTTTACTAGCTTTCCCTCATTCAGGAAAGGCATTTGAGCTTAAAGAAGTTTGGCATGTTAAAGGAGGAGTTGTGTATCAAGATGGCAAAATTCTCCGATTTAACAATGGCAATGAAGTAGATATCAAAGTCTTAGATTTGCCAAAAACTGAGAAAATCGAGTGGACGGTCAGTCTCAATGGTCAAGATCAAACTGTCAATTTCCTAAGTCAAGAAGTGGATAGAACCATCGGAGAAGAAGGACGTTACCTGAATTTCTATGTACCTTATGGCTATAGAGG
>CALIWM010000410.1:0-9530 GCA_938046645.1 uncultured Gemella sp.
GTTCTTCTAACCGATAAGGCTGAAAATTCCATACAGATAGGCTACCTAAATGATGCTGACGGCCTTTTGGTTAAGGCTATGGATATAGAACCTACGGAAAGAATATACAGGCTTATTGCTCTTCTTGCGGTAAAAAAAGGCGACCACGCCCGTGCAGAAGTCAGCTTAAGGCAAGCTATCGAAGAATTCGACGAAAGTGAGGAGCTTTTATTCGATCTTACAAACCTTTATATCCAAACAAACCGTAAAGAAAAAGCTAAGGAAACGATAAAGCTTTTAACCGGTTGTAACGACCAAGAACGCCTAAAGGAACTTAAAGCTCTTTTAAAAAAATGATTTTAAAGATTAAAAAATCAAAACCTATATCTCCCTTGTCCATTGAGGTGCCTCCTTCAAAGAGTCATTCGATGAGGGCCATTGTTTTAGCATCTATGGCTGAAGCTCCTTCCGAAATAAAAAATCTTTTAATTCATTTGGATATAGAAATTCCTGATTACATTAAAAAGGAAAACTTGTCATCAGATGACTTTTGGGGAAATTGTAAAGATTTACTTTCTTTTGAAATTGTCTCATTAGAATTAGGAAAAACAATCCTTGAACCTAATATCCTTGGTTATGTTTCTAAATATGATTATTATGAGCTAAGAGGAGTTCTTAAGGTGTCTTTAAAAGATGATAAAGCAAAAGAAACTTTATTAACTTTACAAGAACAATTTGAAGACCAAAATCAAACGTTACTAGAATTAACTGAGTTTGAACGAAATATCAAAGGCTAATCTAAAAATATCATAGATTTAACCGTAAAAAATAAAGTTAAAAACTTACCAATAAAATACCGTTATTCACTAAGAAAACGGTATTTTTTATTGACATTATAGCAGAAAAGTGATAGAATAATACATGTAGCAAGGGATAGCAAAAAACAGCCAAGCGATTTGCCTCCCTCCTACAACTTTATTCATTATAATCTCCCAAAACTCTAGGAAACTCAAATCAGGGTTTCCTTAATGGAAGGGTGGCTGAGTAGGCTGAAAGCGGCTGATTACTAATCTGCTAACTGGTTGTCCGGTTCGGGGGTTCGAATCCCTCTCCTTCCTTTTATATAGAAAACATGTCTTCCCATCAATTAAAAAGTAATGAGTTTCAGTCAATTTTAGATTGTTCTTAGAATGTTGGTTAATTTCTTTGGGGAAAGGATTGACTAATTAGAATTGAGTTAGAAGAACAATCTTGTGCAATAGTTTGATGAAGCGCAATGGAAAACCAATGAGGATGAAATCTTTTTCTTAAAAGAATCAAAAGCTGGCTCATTACTATTTATTGTTATTGTTTTCATTTAGCCATAGACCTCCTTATAATTGTAAAAAAGTGAATCAGGAAAAGGTGGCAAGACATCTATATGCTAAAAGAGCCTATAAAGGGGCTTTTTTAGTTTCCTTTTATAATATTTTCTGTAAAAGTTTTTTACAAATATTATTTTAAAATTTATGGAGGAAATAACTATGGAAGTTATTGTAAAGACAACCACTGTACACAAGATGGATATTCAAGATGTCAAATCATTCAAATCGTATGTAGAAAGTATGCCTAAAAAAGAATTGCCTATCTTGGTTTCTAATTTGAATGAGTCTTGCAAAGAATATATCAAAGGAGAGACTAAGGTTTATCTAAACAAAGAAGATTTTGATGAAGAAGAAAAACAAGTAATTCTTAAAACAGAAGACAAGTTTTCTTCTGATGATGCAGTTTCTTCTGTTGTCACCATTGAGCCTGATGGTTATGAACCTATTTCTTTATTGGTTTCTCAAAAAAGTAATAGACTTTTTCTACAAACTCTAGAAGTAGAGGCTTTGGAAAATTCTGAGCCTATCATTGTTCACCTAAAAAAGAAAGAGGTGAAACAATGAAACAAGCTGACAAAGAAAGATTGCTTCAAGAAATTGAGCAAGCTTTGTTCAGATTCAATCGGTTACTGATTGATTTACAACCAGAAAAACATCATCACACAATTGCTGCATTGAGAGATAATCAAGAAGTGGCAGAAATGTTGAGTTCTGGAACGCCAGTGTCTACATTTGAAGCTAAAGAATTTGTCAAAGATGTCAATAGCATCTGGGGAGAATTTTATCCATCCTAACTTTTTGAAACAAAACTCTAGATAAATAATTATTCTAGAGTTTTTCTTTTGTTCAATTAATTATTGTGCTTTTATAGCGTATATGATATAATTCAATTAGTTAATTAAGAAATAAAACAACAAGGAGAAACCTTCAATGCCAGAAAAAATCAATCTTGCAGACTTTGTTTATAGTCATAGAAAGAAACATAATCTAACACAACGCCAGTTGGCCGAAAAAGCAGGCGTACCTCAGTCTACTATTGGACGCATAGAAACAGGAAAAACAGAACCGTCTATAAACATGTTAGAGAAAATTGCTTCAGCAACCAATTGTGTTCTGAAAGTTTCGTTTGAAGAAAAATAGTGTCTGCTCTATATATCAATAAGAACATTTTAAACAAAACCATTGACAGAATCAAACATGCCTGATATAATATAGGTATAGTTATTTGATAAGGCTCGTCAAACACTTAGTACCAAATTGTATGAGATGAAGTTTGTTCTAAAGGTTGCTACCAACAACTCATTTAGAAAAATAAAAACTGAAAGTTTCTGCAAGAGCTACAAATCCCACACAATGAGATGTGGAACACAATGGCAGAAAATATCTTATTGAAAGAAAAGAGGGCGCTCCTACCAAGTGTCCTCTTTAGTTTTGTTTAATACAAATTAACCAAAATCCGTGTAAATCTCCCACCTATTAGGTGGTTGGGATATAAGTGGCAAAAAAGAAAGAAAATAGAAAGGAAAGGTAAAGTTCAAAAGATGATAAAGCAAAAAGCTTATAAGTTCCGTCTCTATCCAAATCAGGAACAAAGGATTTTGTTTGAGAAGACATTTGGCTGCTCACGCTTTATTTGGAATCAGATGTTGGCTGACAAAATAGCCTATTATAAGGAGACGGGTCAAACTTTGAAGAATACACCTGCTCAATATAAGAAAGAATATCCTTGGCTGAAAGAGATAGACAGTCTAGCACTTTGCAATGTTCAATTGAATTTACAAAAGGCTTATAAAAACTTCTTTCAATCTAAATTTGGGTTTCCTAAATTTAAGTCTAAACGACATCATCAATCTTATAAAACCAATAATAATAATGGCAACATTGCAATTTGTGACGGGAAAGTTAAACTTCCTAAAATTGGATGGATTCGATTGAAACGGCATAGAAAAATGGCTGGTCTCATCAAAAGCGCAACAATTTCAAAGACTGCAACCGGAAAATATTATATTTCTATTTTGTGTGAAATTGAAATACAGCCCTATCCTAAGACAAACTCAACCGTTGGCATTGACCTTGGCTTGTCGCATTTTGCCATCCTCTCTACTGGAGAAAAGATTGAAAATCCTAGATTCTTAATTTCAGCGTCTAAGAAATTAAGGAGAGAACAAAAAATCCTCTCTAGAAGAGGGCTGTTAGCCAAACAGAGAGGTAAAAGTTTAAATGACTGCATGAATTATCAGAAGCAGCGCTTAAAAGTTGCTAAACTTCATGAAAAGATTCAAAACCAAAGAAGAGATTTTCTCGCTAAATTGAGTACCCATCTTATCAAGAACCACGATAGGATTTGTATGGAAGACTTGGCGAGTAAAAATCTCATGAAGAATCACAGTCTTGCCAGAGCGATTGGAGATGCCTCTTGGTCTGAATTTGTGAGGATGCTAGAATATAAAGCTGAATGGTATGGGAAGCAGATAATCTCTATTAGTAGATGGTATCCCTCTTCTCAGATTTGTTCAAACTGCAAAATGAACTCAGGGAAGAAGCTACTTCATGTCAGAGAGTGGACATGCGAGAGCTGCAAAACTCACCACGACAGAGACTTCAATGCAAGTGTGAATATTCTAAACGAAGGTTTAAGAATGTTAGCTTAATCTGAAATAAAATACTGGAATAAAATAGAACCGCAGGAACTGTGGGGATAGCTTGGTATATATTTGTGTAACCTCTATTGATTAGTCAACTAATCAACAAGTCTGCACACTACCCAAGAAGCTCCTCCCTCTTAATGAAATGTAGGGAGGGGTAGTTCACAAGATGTTCAAACGTCAAAGCTGCATCCAACGCAAAAACCAGTTGCTTTACTAGAGTGGTTAATCAAAACCTATTCTAATCCCGGCGACACTGTTTTGGATAATACAATGGGTTCAGGCTCTACAGGCGTTGCTTGTATTAATACCGGGCTTAAATTTATTGGAATTGAACTGGATGAGAAATATTTCTATATTGCCAATAATCGGATTTTAGAAGCAATGAATAATGAGAAATAACAATAAAGGATTATAGTTTATTTGTTGTTTTTATTTAGTTTATAATAGTAGTTGTAAATTATATTTATTTTACAACTATTATTATTTTTTTATATAAAGGAGTGCTTAACATGAAAGTAAAAAACAAGGTAAATGGGCAATCATTTTTCTTCAACCCAAAAACCAATCATCTAATTACAGGTGAAAATGGAACTGGAAAAAGTAAATTCATGGAAGCCTTGCGGCGTCCAGATGATATTGATACATTTGAGATTGATAACACTATTGACATGAATCTCAATAACGGAGGAGAAAAAGTTGAATTTGTAGAGTCAACATCCAATTATTCTTATTTAGGGTTGTCAAAATTGGTTCACCAATTTTATCGTCATAAACTTTGTGACGGAGATGTGTACGATAAGGTCTTAGATGTTCTTAAATCTTTTCCCAGACTTAAAGATGTTTTAGAGCAAGAAATTGACTGGCGTTATGATGAGTATGACGCTAGTTCAGGGCAGAAAGAAATTATCCGTATAATTGTTTCGTCAGCGCTGCTAATTCTTGATTCGAAATCTGAGGGTTCACATATTCATCTTTTGTTTGACGGACTAGGCTCTCAACTAAGCTCTTCAAATGCTGAAAAGCTTCCTGAAGCATTGTTAGATGTTATTGAATTTCTGGATTACTTATACCCTGAATTGCCAAAGACCAATATCTCAGTAGTGACATACAACGAAAAGATACAGATGTTCTTTTTGACTCAAAAAGGTTTCAATCTTGTAAGAATGTAAAATCTACATATATTTTGTTTAAAGACTAGATTTTTAAAATTTTCTAGTCTTTTTTTATTATTTTTATAGCAAATGCGATATTTTCTCAAAAAATATGGTATAATAGACAAAACGATTAAATAATAAGGAGATGTAATGAATATGAGGTTATTCATAAGTGAATTAATGAGTGGAAACAATCAATATAATCAACTAAATAGATTCTTTTTTCATCTAACACCGTCTGGAATATTATTTATGATTTTTTCTTTAATACTTTTTTATTTTTCTTTTTATCTTATAATCATTTTTTTATTTCTGTACCAAGGTGTTTATTCAATATCTTTTGTTTTTTCAAATTTATCTGGTTTTGGATTTTTATAATTATTTAAAACGTCATCTATTACTTCTTTCTCTCTCTGGCTAACAACATATCTTTCCACATCATCTTTTATAAATTTTGGAAAAGAATCTGCAAATTTTAATGCATGTTTTGTCATAAACTGAACAGAAAGGCTTTTGTCCCTTATTTCACGTATTCTTTTACTTCCTATAGATCCTGTAATTACTGTAATATAAACAATAACTGCAACAAAGAATAACTCCATTATTCCAAATATCATTCCAGAAAATTTATCAAATCTTTTTATTTTTATACTTTTTAAAAATTTTCTATTAGCTATAAGAACTACAGAATAGACAATACATTGGACTAAAACTATAATAACAAAAATTTTTAACTGATTTTGAGGTTTAATTTTCTCTGAATTAAAAAAAAGTTTACAAATATAATTTGTTATAAAAATAATAAAAATATATTTAAACATATTGAAAAATTCCAAAGAGAATCCTCTTCTATATCCAAGAAAAATAAATATTATCAGTAAAACTATAAAGCCAATATCCAGCATCATTTTCCCTACCTCTATTTTTCCACATAAATTCTAGGCACTCTCTGACTTATTCCACATAAAATCTCATACGAAATAGTATTACATAAATCAGCAACCTCTACAACACTTATATTTTCACCAAAAAATTCTACAACATCGCCTTTTTTAGCTTCATTTTTCAATTCTTCAGGAAGTAAAATTATAAGCTGGTCCATACAGACACGTCCTACAATTTCACATTTATATCCTTTATAAAAAACAAAGCCTTTATTTGACAAGTCACGTCTTACTCCATCAGCATATCCAATAGAAACTGTAGCATAAGTCTTTCCAGCTTTTCCTTTATAAGTATTTCCATAACTTATAAAACTATCTTCCTTTAATGTCTTTATATAGCTGATTTTTGCAAAGAGAGACATTACTGGCTTAAATTTATACGGAGCTGTTTCTTTGTCTGTAACCCCTCCATAAAGTATAATTCCCACTCTCACAAAATCTTCTATGCTATCTTGAAACTTCAAAGTTCCAAAACTGTTGTGCAGATGTCTGTATTTTATTGATGATATTCCACTTGATATTTTTTCACACATTGCTTTAAATTTGCTTTCCTGCAATTTTGTATAGTCTTTGTCACTGTCTGATGATGAAAAATGCGAGAAAATTCCTATTGGATTAATATGGCTGGAATTTTTAAGAATTTCATTCAGTTTTTCAGTCTCACTTTCCTGAAAGCCTACACGTCCCATTCCTGTATCTATCTTTATAAACACATCTGTAGTTTTCCCTTTTTCTTTTCCAGTTTTTTCCAAATATTCTATTTCCTCAAAATCTGTTACCATAAAATAAATATTTTTATCAGCAATCAAATCCATGTACTCATTTTCCACAGGTCCTAATATCAGCACCATAATATCATCATGAAGTTCTTTTATTTTAAGCGCTTCGTCACTTGTTGCAACTGCAAAATTCTTAATCCCTTTTTTTATAAGAGCATTACAAATTTCAAGCATCCCATGTCCATAAGCATCTGCTTTTATAACTGCTATTATTTTGTCTTTTGTCACAATTTTTTTAATTTCATCAATATTGCTATACAAATTATTTATATTTATTTCTGCCCAGCATCGCATTTTTCATTTCACCTTCTAAACTTATCATTTTATTTTTTTTATTTTATCCTATCTTTCAAACAAATTAATTAAACTAAAACTTTATCCTTTTCATCATATCCATTTACTGTTTTTCCTGAATGTTTTGTAGTATCTTTAGCTTTTGGCTCATCTTTACCTTTTTTCATGATATAAACCAAAGGACTCGCTACAAATACTGATGAATATGTTCCAACTAACATTCCCACAAACAATGTCATACTAAATGTCTTTAACGTATCTCCTCCAAGAATAAGAAGTACAATTACAGAAAATAAAGTAGTCAATGAAGTATAAATCGATCTTGTAAATACTTGATTTATAGATTTTTCTATTATTTCACCAAATGACATTGAAACTTTATTTCTTCCTGATCTATTTTTCTTAATATTTTCCCTAATTCTGTCAAATACGACAATCGTATCATTAATGGAATATCCCAAAATTGTAAGAATTGCCGCAATAAATGGAGTATCTATTTCATATCTAAGCATTGTGATAACTCCAAAAGCAATAATAACATCGTGAATTAATGCCACAATTCCCGCTATTGCATAAATAAACTCAAATCTTACTGTAATATAAATAATAATCAATATACTTCCTATCAATAACGCTTGAAATGCATTTGCTGTTAATTCCTTACCAATTACCGCACCTACAGTTTCATTTTTTACAACTTCAAATTTTCCAGTATTTTGTTTTAATTCTGACATTACTTTTGCTTTTTGAGTACCGCTCATTTGCTCAGTTCTTATAATAACTGTATTATCCGTATCAGAAAACTGTACTCTTTTTGCCTTCATTTGAGGAATTTTCCCAATTAAACTGTTTAACGTGCTATTTACTGCATTTTGATCTATTTTTTTACTGTATTTCAGTTGAATTAATTCTCCACCTTTAAAGTCAACACCTAAATTTAATTTTATAGTAAATAGTGAAATTAGTGAAATTAAAACCATTACCGTTGAAATTCCCAAATAAAGTTTTCTATTTTTAATAACTTTCAAATTAATCTTCATTATTTAAAGCTCCTTTCCAGAACAACTGCTCTCTTTTTATCTTAAACACCTGTATAAACAATCTTAAAAATATTTTTGATACAAATACCCCTGTAATTACCGTAGCAACCACACCAAGTGACAATGTTACAGCAAATCCCTTTATTGGCCCTGTTCCAAAGAAGAATAACACAGCCGCCACAAGTAACGTTGTTATATTTCCGTCAATTATCGCAGGAAAAGCATTTTCATAACCCTTTTCCACTGCATCGTGCAGCGATTCTCCAAACCGCAGTTCATCTTTTATTCTTTCATAAGTAATTACATTCGAGTCAACTGCCATTCCCAATGTCAAGATAAATCCTGCAATTCCAGGAAGTGTCAAGGCCGCTCCAACTCCACTAAGCAATCCTAAAACTAGAACTCCATTTATAAGAAGCGCAATATCTGCCACAATTCCAGGTATTTTATAAATAGCAATCATAAATACTGAAATTACACATAAAGCAATTAATCCAGCTACTCCAGTCTGTCTTATCGAATCCACTCCAAGTGTCGCACCAACTGTTCTATTTTCAACAATTTTGATTTCCACAGGCAATGCTCCTGATTTTAATAGATTTGCAAGGTTATTTGCTTCTTCCATTGAAAATCTTCCAGTTATAACTCCACTTCCTCCACTAATTTCACTGTTAATCGTAGGAGCTGACTGTTCTTTATTATCCAGCATTATTGCCAGCTGCTTTCCAATATTCTCTCTTGTAATCTTAGCAAATGTATTTGCCCCTTGCGAACTCAATTCAAAACTAACTGATGGCATTCCCATTTGATCTCTTGTTACCCCTGCAGATTTTAAGGCAGATCCTTCCAAAAGCACAGGCCCATAAGAACCATCCCTATTTTTTATTCTAAACTCAAGTTTTGCAGTCGTACCAATTAATTCAACAGCCTTTTGAGGATCTTTTATTCCCGCAAGCTCCACTATCAATTTATCATTTCCACTAAGCTGAATAACAGGTTCAGCCACCCCAATACTGTTTACCCTTCTTTCAATAATACTTTTAACTTTACTCATCGTATCAGGCTCAATTTTCCCCTGTGCCTGCAATACAACTGATGTTCCACCTCGTAAATCAAGCCCCAATTTTATTTTATTCAATGCTAAAATAACAATTGGAACAATAATAACTACAAGCAGCCAAATATAATGTGATTTTTTATTTTGCATTTTTTCATCCTTTCTTTTTTTATTTTATTTAAATATCTATTCTTATAAATATGTTTAATAAATTTTAAAATAAATATACTTTTATTACTTTTTAAGTTTTATTTATTTTTAAGTTTCTTTA
>CALIWM010000411.1:0-4207 GCA_938046645.1 uncultured Gemella sp.
ATCAAAGCTGGTCTTGCAGCTGAAGGTAAACCAGAAAAAATCTGGGATAAAATTATTCCTGGTAAAATGGATCGCTTCATGCTGGACAATACAAAAGTTGACCAAGCTTACACATTACTTGCGCAAGTCTATATCATGGACGACAGCAAGACTGTTGAAGCATTCCTTGAAAGTCAAGGTGTGACAATTGCAAGCTTCACTCGTTTTGAAGTAGGTGACGGTATTGAAAAAGCTGCCAATGATTTTGAATCAGAAGTAGCTGCTACAATGGCTGCTGCACTTGGTCAAAACTAAGAATAAAAAAACAAACATATAAAATAACATGAGATAGGATTCCTGCTTTTCCCTGTTTTGTGGTATTTGTATTTATAAGAAGTCTCATATGAATCTTTCCAAAGCTTTGTTGCTTTTAATGGTGATTCGTATGCGGCTTTTTCTAAATTTGGAATATGTGATAGATTCCTCATTGTCCAGAGCCTTTCGTTTTAATAAAATACTAAGAGTTCTGGGATTAGGGAACCTATTTTAGAAAACTGAAGTTTACATTGTGTCAAAAAAAGCACTTACGAATATATGGACTTTCTATTTATTTGAGGTATAATAGTATTAGCTATAATGTAGACTAAAAGGATAGGTGTTCTTTTAGTTTTGTTTATGAAAGAAGGAGAGATTGATTATGAGGCTAAAAGAGTGGATGAGTTTCTTTTTGTCATTGCTAATGATTTTTGCTGTTCTAGGATTTTGGAACGTCCAGCGGGTTTCTGCTGCTGATGTTACCGATAAGGCTAAATTCGAGAATTTGAAAATCACCATTGCCTCTACTGGAGATGAGTCAACGGGTTATCATGGTGAAAATGATACTACAGTTGCATTAAAGTATTCGGGAGAATTTTCATTTCCAAATGTAACAGCAAATGAGATTAAGGAGGGAGATTTTTTTATAGTAGAAGCCCCTTCTAATCTGAGTTTAGAGGATAGAACCCTCAAGTTGGAAGATAAAATATCAGGAAAGACTATAGGGAATGTGAGGGTAGAGAGTGCCAAACACCGATTGGTATTCACTTTTAATAGCGAAGTAGAGGATAAACAGAATATTCGTGGGGATTTCTTTGCTAGTGCAAAAGAGACAGTCACAAAAGAAGATAAGATAGTTACCTACGTTTTGCCGGGAGGTAAAACGCAAATAATTACATTCAAGACTTTGAAAACGCAACAGGCTCCTGTTGAAGGAGAGGTCATTTACAAAGGTGGCTGGAATCACGGAAGTCTTGCAAAAGCAGGTTATTATGTAAGGATTAACCGATCTCAACAGGATTTAAAGAATAAAACCATTGAAATAACCGATGATATTAGTTTAGGGGCATTTGCTTCTTATATAGATGGTAGTTTTGCACTAAATGAAGCGGAGTTTGATACAACAAATACGAATTTTGCTAATCTTAAACGGAAAATTAAACCCTATAAAGTAACGACTGATCCTGAAGAATATAAAAAGGACTCTGATAATACGGGTTTGCTTACACTGACAAATGGTAAGCGTAGTTTTAAATTGCTGATGCCAACTAATATGGGAAAGAAGAGTTTCTTTCTTGAATATTCGACAACTTCACCAGCTGATACCTCTGAGATTAAGAATTCAGCACAATTTTTGATTGATAATGAGCCCCAGTTAACGTGGAAAAAATGGGGTGATAAGATTAATACAAGTAAAGAGAGTGTTGTAACGCTGAAAACGGTTAAGGCTGCAGGTGCATCAGTCACAGCTGATATTGCTGGTAAGATTAAAATCACTAAATTCGATGAAGCGGATGCAACTGTTAAGTTGGCAGGCGTTGTCTTTGAAATCCGTGAGAAAACCACTAATAATTTGGTTGATACCGTTACAACAGATGCGGATGGGATAGCTGTCTCAAAGGCTCTCAATAATGGTAAGTATATCGTTAAAGAAAAAACTCCTAAATCAGGCTATCAGGTAAATAGTCAAGAATTTGAAGTGGAGATGAAAGATGGAAAAGGTGTTCCCCTCAATATCTCTAACAAACGTGTGACAGTTGACTTTGAAGCAACCAAGACTTGGGTAAACGGAAAAGCAACTGACTACAAAAAAGTCAAACTCGGTTTGTATGTGCACAAAGAAGGACAAACTGTTGCAGATGCAAAACCTGTTACTGGGAACTACACCCCTGAAGTGACAGAGTCTAATGGTGTTTACACTTATAAATGGAAAAATCAACTTCCTGAACGTGATGTTGATGGAAGCAAGCTAGTTTATTCTGTTCGAGAACTTGAAGATCAGACGGGTCTTCCTCTGAAAGAAGGAGAGAAAGTCAAAGTAGGCGACAACAGCTATGTTGTATCCTATAACGGAAACAACAAAGTCACCAACACTTACGAAGTTCCAAAGACAAACGTGACGGCTAAGAAAGTCTGGGTTGGCGGTCAGGAACATATTCGTCCAACAGTCTACTTCAAACTCTATCGTACGCCAGAAGGTGGAGCGATTGAAGAAGTAGTTGGTGTTAGTCAAAAAGAAGTTCCCAAAACAGATGGAACTGTAGAATGGACAGACCTTCCTGCGACAGATGAGCACGGTGTGAAGTACACTTATAGTGTGATGGAAGTCGATGAAGATGGCAATCTCATCGTAGATACGATAGACGGCTATACTCCAGCACAAACAGCTGATTTGACTGTTACAAATACGTATAGCACTGAACCAGCTGAGGCTGTAATTGAAGCTAAGAAAAAATTGGAAGGTCGTCCAACAGAGCTTCAAGACGAAGAATTTGAATTTATCTTGAAAGATAATGATGGAAAAGAAGTTCAAAGAATCAAGAATAAAGGTACTAATGCTGATGGAACTGGTCGTGTAGTCTTCAAGCCTATTAAATTTACAAAAGAAGGACATTATCAGTACACCATTGTGGAAGCAAAAGCAGGTGAAACTGAAAATGGTATCACCTATGATAATAGAACAGTTCCTGTAATTGTACACGTCTATGATAATGGAAGAGGCCAACTGGTTGCCTGGGTTGAGAAATTAGAAATTTCTCAAGTAGCACTTCCAGCAGCTGAATTTTCAACTTCAGCACCTGGTTCTAATCTTGTACCACCAATCTCTGGTGCCATCAACACCATTACAGATGCCG
Organism: uncultured Gemella sp.; assembly: GCA_938046645.1. Classification (GTDB taxonomy): domain Bacteria; phylum Bacillota; class Bacilli; order Staphylococcales; family Gemellaceae; genus Gemella. The sequence goes on from CALIWM010000411.1 coordinate 3,150, forward strand.
GAATTCAAACATTCGTCAATACTTATAAGCCTGCTAATGTGAAAGCTCCTGTTTCGGCAACCAAATCATTCATCAATAAGAACACTGATAAGCCAATTCAGCTTCAAGGTGGTGAATTCGAGTTTGCCTTGTTTGAGAAAAATGGTACAGCTCCAATTCAAACAACAACAAATGATGCAGCTGGAAACATTAAGTTTGAAGATTTAGAATTCAATAAAGCTGACACTTATCATTACACCATCGTTGAAAAGAATGCTGGGACAACTGATAAAGGAATCACTTATTCTAACAAGACTATCGAAGTAACGATTAAAGTTGTTGACAACGGTAAGGGAGCGCTTGAAGCAACTGTTACCTATGACAATAACGACAGTACTTTCGAAAACACCTATAAGGCTGAAAATACCAAAGCTGTTCTTGAAGTAGATAAGAAACTAAGCAATCGCAATCTCGAAGCTGACATGTTCGAATTTACATTGACAGACCAAGTTGGTAACGTTGAAAAAGCGAAGAATGGTGCTGACGGAAAAGTTAAATTCTCAGAGTTGACATTTGATGAAGCAGGTACTTACACTTACACTATTAAGGAAGTAAAAGCTGGCACAACGGAGAATGGTATCACCTACGATGCTAAGACCATCACAGCTAAAGTAACTGTAACCGATGATGGTCAAGGTAAATTGCATGCAACGGTTGAATACAGCAGTGATGGTACAGCTAATAGCACAACCTTCACCAATGTTTACACACCAGCTAAAACACAGGTTCCAGTGAAGAAAGTTTGGAATGATAGTGACAACCAAGATGGTAAACGTCCAGAGTCTATTACTGTTAAACTTCTAGCAGATGGTGTTGAAACTGGTCAAACACGTGAATTGAATGCTGCGAACAACTGGCAAGCTATTTTCACCGATCTGGACGCAGATAAAGGTGGTACTCCAATCGCCTATACAATCGAAGAAGTTGCAGTCGCAGAATATGAGTCTAAGGTGACAGGAGATGCCACAACTGGCTTCACCATTACTAATAGCTACACACCAGGTAAGACTCAAGTACCA
>CALIWM010000412.1:0-4045 GCA_938046645.1 uncultured Gemella sp.
GTTTACTTCGTTGAAATAATTGATTTTGTCTTTCTTCAAGACTTTTATAAGTTTATCATTTCTTTCATATTTTGTCAAGAACTTTTTTTATTATTTCTTAACATTTAATATTTTGAAATGTTCGATTGTTCGTCTTCTTCTTGAGAAGACTTTTAATATTTTATCATCTGTTTTAAAACTTGTCAACAATATTTTTCATATTTTTTTATTTTTTTTCAATGTTTCTTTATATTTACTATTTACAACTATATTCTATTGAGATATTATATATATAACATATTATAAGGGGGATTTTTTATGGTTATTTTTAAAGAACCTGTGGATGTTTTACTTCAACAAATAGAAGACTATAAAAATGAATTTATTATCAACAACGAAATAATTCAGGGAGCTGCTAATATGACGGACTTACCTATTTCTGAGTGGGTTCAATTTATAGAAAATACTAAGTATAAAGAAACTGTAACACCTGGTTTTGTTACTGCTCATACATTCTTTGCTCTAGATAAAGATAAGATAGTTGGAATTATTAATGCAAGACATGAACTTAATGATTATTTATTAAATTTTGGTGGTCATATAGGTTATAGTGTTAGAAAGTCAGAAAGAAGAAAGGGTTACGGCAAGAAAATGTTAAACTATGCTTCTGAATTTTTATTTTCACTTGGTTTAGAGAAAATACTAATTACCTGCGATAAAAATAACATTGCTTCAAAACGTACTATAGAATCATGTGGCGGCATCTTAGAAAACGAGGTAATTGAAGAATCTAGAACTACATTAAGATATTGGATATATAAAAAATAAAGGAGCGACTCAACAAAATCGAGTTTTTTAAGACACGATTTTTGAGTCACTCTTTTTTTATTTCATCTCTACGACTGTAGCTCCCATTCCACCTTCATTTTGACCTCCGGTTCTATAGCTAGCTACATATCTATTATTTTTAAGATATTCTCCAATATTTTTACGAAGTATACCAGAACCTAAACCGTGAATAATAGTAAATGTGTCATATCCTTGAAGTATTACTTTATCCATGTAATTTTCAATCTCTCTTATGGCTTCTTCTGTATTTAATCCTATTACATTGATATCAATACCCACTTTTTTACTACTTACACTACTCGTACTTACATATCTTTTTGCAACTTCTGGTTCACTATCAATTTTTCTAACTTCTTTTTTCTTAATATTTAGTTTCATAGCGCCCATTTTTATTTGTAGGGTATTTCCTGATATTTCTAATACAGTCGCTCTTTGATTATAACTTAGAACAAGTACATCATCACCAACCTGTATTTCACTATTATTAAACTTAGGTTCACTCTCTAATTTTCTTTGTAGTTTTATATTATTCTTGCTCTTATCCATAGAATGAAGTAATTCATTAAGTTCATGTTGTTTTAAAGAAGTATTATCTTTAAATTCTTTATAAATTTCAAGCATCTCTTCTTTTTTCTCTTCTATTTCCTTATTTAACTCTATACTTAAATCATTATAAAGGCTCTCTTTATACTCTTCATATTTCTGTAAATTAGATTCAAGAGTCTCTTTAACTACAACAATTTCATCTAAAGATTTATTTATATATTCTAATTTATAATCATATTCTTTTATACTTTCCGATAGTTTATCTATGAATAGATTATTCTCTTTTGTATTGACTTCTAATAACGAACTTGCCTCGTCTATAATAGATTGCTCTAAACCTAATTTTGCTGAAATGTTAATTGCATTAGATTTTCCCGGTAACCCTATAATAAATCTATAAGTTGGTTTTAATTTTTCAAAATCAAATTCCATAGATGAGTTTTTATAATACTCTGATTCAAAACAATAGTTTTTAATTTCTGGATAGTGCGTTGTACATAACATCGTAGCATTTAAATTTTTGAATTTCTCTAATAACGCAATTGACAACACTGCACCTTCACTCGGATCAGTTCCTGAACATAATTCGTCTAATAGAATAATACTCCTATCATTTGTTTTATTTAATATATCAATTATATTAGTCATATGTGAAGAAAAAGTAGATAAGTTATTCTCAATTGATTGCTCATCTCCCACATCTACAAATACATCTTCAAAGAATCCTACTGTTGATTCCTCTAGTGCTGGAATATAAAATCCTAAATGTGATAGATAGACACATAATCCAACTGTTTTTAAAATTACAGTCTTACCACCTGTATTAGGCCCAGTTATTATTAATGAATTTCCTTTATTGTCTAAAATAACATCATTTTTCACAACTACATCTTTATCAATTAATGGATTATATGCTTTCTTTAGATTAAGCTCTTGTGAATTTACTATATTTTGTTTATTAAAGCCATTTCTAGCACAAAAGTTCATTTTTGAAAAAATAAACTCTATTTGTGAAAAATTCCAAAGTGAATTTATAAGTTCATCAGCTTTTTCTTTAATAACTTCTGAAGCTTCTTTTAGAATTCTAAGTATTTCTTCTCTTTCTTTGCGTTTCAGTATACCAATTTCATTATTAATCTCTACATTTTCTTTTGGTTCAACATAAAAAGTATTACCTGAAGCACTCTCATCATGAATTATACCACCAAAGTCATTTTTATATTCGGGTTTTACTAAGATTACATCACGATCATTTCTCTTTGTAACAATTGCTTCAGTTAATTTTTTAACATTTGAACGTAAGATATTTTTTAAAATTTGATCACTTTTATTTTTCAACTTAGAAATATTTACTTTGATATTTTTTAGTTCTAAAGAAGCATCTGGTCTTATATAACCGTCCTCATCTATTATTCTATCTAGATATCTTTCAAGATCACTAAAATCATCTAGTTTAACTACATATTTTGTTAAACTTGGATATGAAGAATGTTCTTGTAATTTAATATTTTCAAATCTTCTAGTAAATCTATCATAAGTTATAATATTCCTTAATATATAGAAGAGTTCCTTTTCTGAAAGCACACTATCAATTTTAGCTTTCTTGACACTAGCGTTATAATCATATATTTTTAATTTGAATTCATTTGGATACTTTCTTAGTAAGTCATATCCTTCTTCATTTTCTTTATGAACTTCTACCAACTTATCATAATTTCTTATATATTCTAAATTTTTTATTTTTTCATAAGATAACTCTGAGAAACAATATTTCTCTATATCTTTTAAAACTAAATCTAAATTAAGTTTCTTTTGAGTAATTTTATTCAATCTAATCTCACTCCTTCTATCTATATTTACATGCTTTATCTTTTTATAACACAAACTATTATACACTAATTACAAACATTAAACAATTTCTTTCGATTAAAATCATAAGCTGGTTTGAATTTACAAAAAATTCGAAGTACTTTATGTACTCCGAATTTTTCAATTATTTATTAAAAAATAAACTTATAAACTGTTTTGATAATACTGGTGTGTTTTGTATTATATAGTCTGGTAACACTGAATCTTTAAATATCGCTATCTTCCAGTCTGGTGTTGGCAATACCGTTACTAGATACAATACTACGAAAACTATTAAATAGATTTCCACAAACCCTAAAATAGCTCCTAAATATCTATCCGTTATTTTTATTAACGGTAATTTTCTAACAACTCCTAATGTTTGTGCTAGAATTTGTATTATTAATCGAATTACAATAAATAATACAATAAACGAAACTATTCGGTAATATGCAGTTGGAATATTTAAACCTTTATATATTCCTTCTAAACCATCTGTAACATCAGTTGGAATTGGTATCATACTTGTAAATAAATATGCTAATCTTGAACTGAATAACATAGATACTACATAACCTATTACAATTGTTCCTAAATAAAAAATTTGCATGATTAGCCCACGTTTGTATCCTAAGTACGCACCTGCAGCTAATAATAATGCAATAATTATATCAACCATGTTTTCTCCTTTCCAATCATAATCTATTTTACTTTAATGTCTTATGATTAGTATATTAATATTTTACTTTAATGTCTTATGATTAGTATATTAATATTTTACTCTATCAACTTTAAAGTAGCATTAATCTATTTTAGACTAATG
>CALIWM010000413.1:0-2779 GCA_938046645.1 uncultured Gemella sp.
TTATAATGGTCAGTTATTGCTTTATCTACAGCAGTTACTTGTCCATCATATAATTTATAAAATTTACTGTTAGTATTTTGGCTATCAAATCCAAAATCTTTACCATCTACTGTAAGTTTAGATACTTTTGTCCAATAATTTTTATAAATATCCGATCCTTCTAAAAAGAAAGTTAAAGAATCACTATCTATTTGTGGTTCTAAAATTTTTAGACCTTCACTAATTAATTTTGGTTTAGCGGTTGGATCTACATACCCTTTATCTTCATATACAGCTTTTGATCCATCTTTAAAAATAAATTCAATTTTGTGTTTATCTTGTTTATTATAATGATTAGTTATTTCACTATTATTAACGTAAATAACATTATTAAATAAAGAATAGTTTTTTGAAGAAGATGCTTCACTATTAAATCCGAAGTCTTTTCCATCTATTAATAATTTATCAATTTTATTCCAGTATCTCTTAAATAAAGTATCTGAAGTATCTTGACCTTCAACAGCAATCTCTAGTGATCCACTTGCTCCAATTTCTGGTTCGTAGACTTTGAAACCTGCGCTCTGTTGATCTTGTGCATAAACCACATTAGAATCAAGATTTAGTTTAGAATAATTGAAATCAACTGAACCTATAGTTAAACAGATAGGTACTGCTAATCCAATTATTAATCTATTATTATATTTTTTATTCATGTTGTTCCTCCATAAAAACGATGATAATCAATATCGATTAATGATAATCATATTATACTACAACAGGATATAATATACAAGTGAAAACGTTAAAAATAAAAAAAAATTAGAGGTGATTTCAATGAATTTAGCATGTAAAATGCTGAATTCATAGGAATAACCCCTAATAAATTTCGTTCATAAATTTGCCACAATGAAAAAATAATTAATATTAGATATTAAAATCTTTTAGTGATTAAATCATAGTGAGTTTCAATGTCTTCAGGTTCTGTTGCATATCCTCTTAGATCATAGTATTCTCCATCTTTTTCCAGAACAGCTGTTGGATAAGATTCAATCCCTAAGTTTAGTGTTTTTATAAAGTCCGGATGAATAGCGTTAGAATTTTTAAATGCTATTGTTAATTTTAAAGCAAAATCATAACTATCTAGTCCATATTTTTCACATAATTCTACATATGTTTGTACATCACTAAGACTTTTTCCTTCAATAAAGAACTTACATTGAACGTCATATGCAAAGTGTAAAATTTGTGAATTAGGAATTAGCTCTTTTACCATATCCATAGCAATTGCAGGATGAACAGAGTTTAATACCATTTCACCTTCTTCAAGTACTTCGTTATATTTTTCTCCAAATTCTACATTATACATTTCAGATATTTTTTTATTTCCTTCCTGGAAATATCCATATTCTTTGATTCTTTTACTATTATCTCCAATGAATAATCCACCAGAAATTATTTCAATTTCTACATCTGTATGATTCTCATAAAATTTAGTGAATATTTTATCGAATCCATAACACCAACCACAGTACGCATCCCAAAAGTATAAAATTTTCATTTAAATCTCCTTCTAATTTACATTAAACTTCAAGTATTTTATTAATATTAGCAATACTTTCTTTTAAAAGTAAGTTTTCAACTTCAAATATTTTTTCCATTCTTATAAAACTTGATGATTTTTTCAAATCTACAGTTTTATAATTTGGATTAAGTATTATAGTATTATTTACAAAATTAATTAACTCTAATTCTTTAAAAATCTGAATCATAATTTTTAAACTATCAACATTTGTTTTTAATGCTGTTAGTAATTTATCTAATTGTTGTGCTACGTTAATTTGTTTGTTATTTGTTGAAAGTATTAAATTAAATAGTTTAATTAATCTATTTTTATCAATAAGATATATGTTAGATAAAACTTGTTTCTCTTCACATATTAAAAACACTTTTTTAGGTTTTAGATTTATTATTTTGTATAGGTATTCTTTAGAAGTTGGTATATCTAGTAAATAAATATATTCAAATTCCTTGTCTATTAAGCTATCTAAATCCGTATATTGATAGAAATTATTATCTTTATCATCTCTATGTTTAGAGAGTTTTAAACAATTTTTATCAATATTTGCAATATCATAGTTTATGAATCTCAAATCTTCGAATAAAAATTCTTTAATATGTATATCTATAATATGAGCCTGTAATTTTGTACGACCATTAAAGTTATTTTTATCTATGTTACACAATAAGTCAATAATATCGTTTTTCTCAACCTTATCAAAAGTTACACTGTCTTTAAAAGTAATACAGTCTAAATTTCCAACCTCATCTGCTATTGTTAATCTTAAATATTGTTTTTCAGAACCAAAGTATGCTTTATTAAGAACCATTGCATTTTCTATTAATACAGTAGGTTTTTCAAAATCCATACCATAAGGTTTAAGGGCATCTAATGAATTTAGAAATTGATAACTTATATCTTCTAATGAAGTGACAATATCAATATTCTTGTTAGCTTTTAGATCATTGTTTTGTTTAAACTCTTCAAACTCATTATCTAAAAACTCTTCAATTTTCTCAAAATTATCTTGTTCAAAAGAGAAACCAGCAGCTAATGTATGTCCACCGAATGCCACAAATAAATCTGATATTTTGTTCATTGCTACGTAGATATTGAAATCAAAAATACTTCTCGCAGAGCCCTTAAGAATCCCATCTTTTTCGTTCATAATAAAAACTGGTCTTTGGTACTTTTCGACAATATTTGATGCTACGATACCTAGTACTCCTTCATGGTATTCAC
>CALIWM010000414.1:0-3711 GCA_938046645.1 uncultured Gemella sp.
TTACAATAACAGATAACCCTGGAATAAAAGCGTTCAAAAAAGATTTTTTCTTAATCTTGAATTTTGCCGCCGGTGGAAATTTTGTTAAAAACAAAAACAAGAGTGGTAATACTTTAGTTAGATTAACAATACATGAAGGAAAAAATCGCCAAGTAAGAAGAATGTTTGAAGCATTAGGTTATGAAGTGATTAAATTAAAACGTGAATCTATAGAAGATTTAACTCTTGAAGGTCTTAAAAAAGGTGAGTATAGACCTCTTACAATTCATGAAGTAAAAAGGCTTATCAATAAGGCTAAAAATGGAGAGAAGTAAATAATTAGGAAGTGATGTATAGTGGCAGAGAGAGTTTTAATAATAGATGACGAGGAAAGAATTAGAAAATTATTAACTATGTATCTTGAAAAAGAAGGATATATAGTTGATGAAGCTAGTAATGGTCATGATGGTTTAGAAAGATTGAAATATATGGACTATTCTTGTGTACTTCTAGATGTTCAATTACCTATGTTAAATGGAAAATCTATTTTATCAGAGCTTAGAAAAACTAAGGCGACACCTGTAATAATTATGTCTGCTCAAGCAGATGAACAAAGTAGGGTTGAAGGATTTGAGTTAGGTGCGGATGACTATGTTGTTAAGCCGTTTAGTCCAAGAGAACTTATGTTAAGGGTAAATGCGATTCTTCAACGAACGAAACGTAGTGTTTTTTATACTCCAGAACTTTACGCAAAAGATGTTCTTGTATTTCCTGGATTAATAATTGATGTAAATTCACATAAAGTTATTGTTGATGATACTGAAGTATTATTAACACCGAAAGAGTTTGATCTTTTATTATTCCTGGCTAAATCACCGGATAAAGCATTTAAACGTAATGAGATACTACGTGCTGTTTGGGATTATGATTTCTACTCAGATCTAAGAACAGTGGATACGCATATTAAGCGAGTTAGGAAAAAATTTGATAAAATATCTCCGATAGTTGCTCAGATGATTGTTACTGTTTGGGGTATAGGATATAAATTTGATACATCACAAAATAGTCTATAAAAGGAGAATATATGCTAGCATTTTATAGAAATTTAGCAAAGTTAACTAGAACTGCAAGTAAAATAGCAGGAAAAAAGGGAACAGATTTACCAGGTAAGGTATTAAGAAAAGTAAATGATAATGTCCTTACTAAATTAGCTAGTGATTTCGATGAAATTGTTTTTGTAACAGGGACTAATGGAAAAACGACAACATCGAATCTTATAGGTCATACTTTAAGATCTGCTGGTGAAAATTTTATTAATAATTTTGAAGGGGCAAATATGTTAGATGGTATTATATCAACGTTTGCTATTCAAGGGAGAAATAATACTAAATTAGCCATTATTGAAATTGATGAAGGTTCTATTAAACGTGTTATGAAATATATTACACCGACAAAATTTGTTATCAATAATTTCTTTAGAGATCAAATTGATAGATTTGGAGAGATTGATACTCTTATTGCGACAATTGGTGAACAACTTGAAGGTAAAAATATTCAGTTAATCTTAAATAGTGATGATCCTTTTGTTACAAGACTTTCTAAGTATGGTGAGGATAATATTTATTTTGGAATTGCAAAGGATGCATATCAATTTTCTGATTTTGGAATTTCTGAATCCAAATTCTGTCCGAATTGTGGTATGGAGTTGATTTATGATCATGTTCATTATAGTCAACTTGGATTTTATCATTGTTCTAAATGTGATTTTGAACATCAAAGTGTAAAATACGAAGTAACAAAAGCAACAGTTGAGCCTTTTATTAATATGAGTATTAATAATGGAGAAGCAATTGAAACGAAACTTGCTGGAGATTATAATATTTATAATCTACTTGCCGCTTATTCTTTATTAAAAGAATTGGGGTTATCAGAAGACAAAATTAAAAGAGGTTTAGGAACATATACTCCTACTAATGGACGAATGCAAAGTATAAGTTTTGCAAATGGATCTACAGTGTTATTAAATCTTGCGAAAAATCCAGCTGGATTAAATGCATCACTAGCTATAGCTAATTCGATTAATGAGGAAATAAATTACTTATTAGTACTTAATGATAATGGTGCTGATGGAATTGATATATCATGGATATGGGATACAGACTTTGATATATTATTAGGTCAAAATATTAACAATATTGTATGTTCTGGAAAAAGAGCAAAAGAATTAGCATTAAGATTAAAATATTGTGGAATTAACGCTAATGTTGTAGTGAATGAGGATATACCAGAAGCTGTAGCTCAACTTAAAAGTTATAATGAAAAGTATGCAATTGCTATTCCGAATTATACGGCTTTAGTAGAAACTCAAAAAGAATTGGAGAAGTAATTCTATGGATTTGAAATTATATCATTTTATGCCAGATAAATTAAATTTATATGGAGATATAGGTAATGTTATCGCATTAAAGAAACGTTGTGAATGGCGTGGAATTAACCTTGAGATTGAAAATATTACTTCAACAGATGGAGTGAAATTAACAGATTGCGATATGTTCTTTATCGGTGGAGGATCTGATAGAGAGCAGTGTATAGCGACAGAGCAATTTAGTAAGATTAAGAATGAGTTCAAGTCTGCTATTGAAGATGGGATTCCAGCTCTTACTATTTGTGGTGGTTATCAATTTCTTGGTGAGTACTATAAAACTGTAGATGGTGACAAACTTCCGGGGCTAAATATACTAGATTTTTACACAGAATCAAAAAAAGATGCACCACGTCTTATAGGTAATATACTAGTTGAATCTGAAAAATTTGGTAATATTGTAGGGTTTGAGAATCACGGTGGAAGAACATATCACAATTATGAAACTCTAGGTAATGTAGTAGTTGGATATGGAAATAATGATGAAGACAAAAAAGAAGGGATTCTATACAATAATCTGATTGGAACTTATCTTCATGGTCCAATTTTACCTAAGAACCCTAGTGTAACAGATTATTTAATCAAAGCTGCATTAGATAACAAATATGGAACTTATGACTTTATTGAATTAAATAATGACATAGAGTTAAATGCCAATAAACACATGGTCGAATTATTAAAAAGATCTGTAAAATAAATAAAAACTAGGTGAATTCATAGTTGATTCACCTAGTTTTATTTTTAAAATTGTTGGATACATTCTTTGAACTTAGATATTAATTCAGGAATTAATTCCTTATCTAAGCATGAGAAAGCTATTCTTATATGGTTATCATCCATAGAATATACTCCATATTTGTATTCATTTAAGAATTTTAGTCTGAACTCGTGGGCATTAATTGTTCTTGGTAGTTTAATAGTGAAGAAATAGCCAGAGTTAAAAGGTAAAATTGTAACTAAAGTATCGATTTGTTCTTTAGCTATTGCTGATTTTAGTTCATTATATCTTTCTTGAATAATATTATCATTTTCTTCTTTTTCTTTAATTGATTCCTTATTATCTAATAATCTTATTGCGATTTGTTGAGATAAGTTTGAAGGAGAAGATGTAGTACTTCTTAAGAAACCTTGAGTTTTTTCTAAAAGTTTTTGTCTTAAAGATTCCTCTTTAGTGTAATATGTGATGAAACCTACACGCAATCCCCAACTATAATATTCTTTAGTGATTCCATCTAATTTAACTATTAAGCAGTTTGAATTTTCAGCAAGTTTATATGTTGCACTAAGAGTAGGTGTTTTGTGATTATCCT
>CALIWM010000415.1:0-7496 GCA_938046645.1 uncultured Gemella sp.
TGAAATATTAAATTTAAACGATAGCAAAGCCGCAAAAATAAATTCTCAAAAATTAGAGATTTTATCTGCTTCTAAAAGAAGAACATTTTTATTGAAAGATATTAAAAAAGTACAAATAGAGAAAATAAAATTAAGAAGAGAAATTTCTTATATATTAAAATTAGAATTAAAAAATGAAAGAAAAGAAACTTTAATAGAATCATTTTATTGTAAAGAATTGATTTTAGTGAAAAAAGAAATTTTAAAATATAAAAATAATAATAAATATATACCTGATAAGATATTATATTTTACATTAAAAATATTTCTATCTAGTGTCTGGCGTTTATAAAGTTCAACTACTCTATTTTTATACCTAAGAGTATCTGGCGTACCTTCAATGAATCTAGCATCTTTTTCTTTTAAAAATAGTTTACTATTCTTTTCATTGTAAAGTATACGTTCAATAATCAAGCCATTTGAAATTCTATATTTTTTGTAATCGTCGATAACTTCATCGAAATCAGGAGAAACATAAAGGATTTTCATTTTTAAACTACTCAGTTTAAACATTTTTTTAAGTCTAACTTCATTTCTAATTACATTAGAAACTATACTATCTATTTCTGTTGATTTAAAACTATCCCCATATATAAATCTTATTAATTCATTATCTTCATTAATAAGCCATACATCTTTTTTTTCTGGACGATAATATAATATACTATAATTATATTTTGTTATATACAGATATATAATCTTCCAAAATTTCTTATCATTCATAATTTTGCCACTAACAGTAAAACTTAAATAGACCTAGGTCTATTTAAGTTTTACTTTTGCTACTTCTTGTAAGAAATCAACAGTTTCATTTAGTTTTAATACTTCAATGTTAGCTACTGAATCCATGTTAGTAACTACACAAGGAGTAATAATATCTTTAGCTTTTTCTTTAACTAATTCTAAATCATAAGTTAATAAAGTTTGACCTACTTCAACTCTATCTCCAGCAGATACAGCTACATCGAAACCTTCACCTTTCATCGCAACTGTTTCTAATCCAACGTGAATAAGAATTTCTACTTCTCCTGATTTAATACCAAAAGCATGTTTTGTTGGGAATACTTGGATAATTTCTCCTGCTACTGGAGATACTAATTTTCCTTCTTCCGGAATAATTGCAAATCCATCTCCCATCATTTTTTGAGCAAATACTGGATCGGGTACTTCAGTAATATCTACCACTTTACCTTTCATGTATGAGTTTAATACTAACTCTTGTACTTGTTCTTCTTTTTTTCCGAATAATTTAGATAAAAATCCCATTATAATCCTCCATATATTATTGCCTTCTTAATATATCTATTATATACTTTTATTGCTTTTTTTTCAATTAATTTTGATAAATTATTCCAATTTAATATTAAAATATTTTCATCGGTTTACAATAGTAGTTTGATTTTAATATTTGTTAATTTATACAATAAAAAAATATCCATTTTACATTGTTATAAAACATGTAAAATGAATATTTTTAAGAATTATTTTTTATTCTTCCGCTTGTTCTTCTTTTTGTTCAGTATTTTCTTGATAGAATAATCCATAAATATATTGTTCAGGATCGAATACTTCTAAATCATCAATATTTTCCCCTAATCCAACAAGTTTAACTGGAATTCCTAATTCTTTCTTAATAGCTATAACAATACCACCTTTAGCAGTTCCATCAAGTTTAGTAAGAATTACACCTGTAACATCACTAACTTCTTTGAATGTTTTAGCCTGTAAAATACCGTTTTGCCCTGTTGTCGCGTCAATTGTTAATAGTACTTCATGAGGACCTTCCGGAACTTCCTTCTTAATTACACGAACAATTTTTTCAAGTTCTTTCATTAGATGATCTTTATTTTGCAGACGACCAGCTGTATCACATAGTAGTACATCATAACCTTTCGCTTTAGCAGATTGAATCGCATCAAAGATTATTGCTGCTGAATCAGCACCTTCATGTGATTTTACTATATCAGCACCACTACGTTTAGCCCATACATCAAGCTGATCAATTGCACCTGCTCTGAATGTATCTCCAGCAGCTATAAGCACTTTTTTTCCTTCTTTTTTAAGATTATGAGCTAGTTTACCGATTGAAGTTGTCTTACCAACACCATTAACACCTACAAATAGAAATACTGAAAGTTCTTTTTCTGGTGCATAGTTTAATTCAGATTTTACTGTACCTTCCATATAAACATCTACAAGTTTTTCGATAATCATACTTTGCAGTTCACTTGGTTCTTTTAAATTTTGTCTTTGTGATTCAACTTTTAGGTAATCAACTAATTCTAATACAGTGTTATAACTAACATCTGATTGAATTAATAGTTCTTCTAAATCCTCGAAAAACTCCTCGTTAATTTCTCTATATGAACTAATTAAATTATTAAGTGCATTAGAGAAATTATCGCGTGATTTCTTAAGACCTTTTTTAAATTTTTCAGTTACAAACTGACTCTCGACAAATTCTTCATATTCATCAAGCGAAATCAGTTCTTCATTTAATTCTTCCTTAGCAGAAAATTTTTCTTTTAATTTTTCAAAAAAGCTTGCCATTGGATACTCCTTATTTATCTTATTATATACAAAAAGGGAGGCTAAGCTCCCTTTAATTTCCTATTAAAGCTTCCTAAATTTTAGGGAGATTTAATTTTTATAAATATTTGCCCTTTTTTTATAAGCTACACGCTACAAACCTTGATATATCAATATCGGTTTACTTGTGTTTCATGTATGGGAATAATAATACGTCGCGGATTGAAGCTGAGTTGGTTAATAACATAACTAATCTATCAATTCCAATTCCTAATCCACCTGTTGGAGGCATACCGTATTCTAATGCTTCTACGAAGTCTTCGTCCATTTCATAAACTTCTTCGTTACCAGCATCTTTTTCATCCATTTGAGATAAGAATCTTTCTTTTTGATCGATTGGATCGTTTAACTCACTGAATGCATTCGCATGTTCACGTCTAACGATAAATAACTCAAAGCGGTCAGTGAATCTTGTATCTTCAGCATTAGTTTTAGCTAATGGAGATACTTCAACAGGGTGCCCATAAACAAATGTTGGTTGAACTAATGTTTCTTCTACAAATGTTTCGAAGAATTCATTAATAATGTGTCCAACTTTCATATCTTTTCTAACAGGAACATTGTGCTCTTTGGCTAATGCATGAGCTTGTTCGTCTGTCATTTCTGGCCAAAAGTCAACACCAGTAACTTCTTTAATAGCATCTACCATGTGAACACGACGCCATTTTGGTGTTAAATCAATTTCATCTTCACCGTAAATAATTTTAGTAGTACCGTGAATTTCATTACAGATGTATGCAATCATAGATTCAGTTAAATCCATAATATCATTGTAATCAGCATATGCTTCATATAATTCGATCATTGTGAACTCAGGATTGTGTCTTGTTGATACACCTTCGTTACGGAATGCACGTCCAATTTCATATACTTTTTCTAAACCACCAACGATTAAACGTTTTAATGGTAATTCAAGTGCAATACGCATAAATAATTGCATATCAAGTGCATTGTGGTGAGTTACAAATGGACGAGCTGCAGCTCCACCTGCAACAGAATGCATCATTGGAGTTTCAACTTCTAGGTATCCACGTTCGTTTAAATAACTACGCATAATTTGAATAATTTTTGAACGTAAAATAAATGTTTCTTTACTTTCTTCATTCATAATTAAGTCTACGTATCTTCTTCTATAGCGCTCTTCGACATCTTTAAGTCCGTGGAATTTATCAGGTAGTGGACGTAGTGCTTTTGTTAAAATCTCAAATTTATCAGCTTTAACAGATAATTCACCTACGTTAGTTTTGAATAATACTCCTGTTACACCTACGATATCTCCAAGGTCAAGAGTCTTGAAGTACTCATAAGAATCTCCTACTCTATCTTGACGAACGTAAATTTGAACTTGACCACCTAGGTCTTGAACGTGAGCAAATCCAGCTTTACCTTTACCACGTTTTGTCATAATACGTCCTGCAATTGTTACAGAGACATTTTTTTCTTCTAGTTCTTCTTTACTATATTTATCATATTCTGCTACGATTTCATTTGAAAGGTGAGTTCTTTCGAATTTAGTTCCAAATGGATCTAAACCACTTTCTCTCATTGCTTCCATTTTTTCACGACGAACAAGCATTTGATCATTTAAATCTTGTACATCTACTTTAATTTCTTCTGTCATGTTAAATTCCTTTCTAGTATAATCTAGTAATTTTATTCAGATACTCCCTATTATAACATATTTTCAATGAATTTGTTAAATCTTTAACAATAATTTTATTATTTTTTCGACTCTAATATAAGAGACTAGCCAAATAGTTCTAATTTTATAAAAACTTATAGACATAGCGGTTTATTGATATATGATTTCACTTTATAATAGCTTTTCAGATATCTAATAAAACACTGCGGGAAGTGACTCGACAAAATCAATTTCTCCGAAATCACGATTTTTTAGTCACTTTATTCCAAGACAATCTCTATCAAGTTATAATATCTATCTTCATTTTATTGATATTCAATTTTTTTTTTGATAAAATATGATTATAACTTCTTTCAATTTTGTTTAGAAGGTTGAAGTTATCCCCCTAGCCCTCGGCTACGGATAACTTCAATATTTTTTTATCAAAATCAAAGTTATTGTAGTAGTAAGGAGGGAACTTTATCTTGAATTTTATTTTTAAAAAAGAGACTATTCTAATGTCCTTTTATACAATTTCATTGTCTTTATTAATAAGTAAATTCTTAGTAGATTATTCATTTTCAGATAAATCAATATACGACTTTTTTCACTTTATACTACTTTTTATTATTTTCTTTAATAGTTGGCTGTTGGAAGTTGTTCATCTAAATAGATACGGAAAAGATAGTTTTATAAATTACTTCTTTTTAATTTCACAAATACTTGTTATCTTGAATTTACTAATGAGAAATTCTTTAAATATTAAATATATACTTGCAACATTAATCCTACTATCAGTAATATTAAGTGTCCAGCACATAACAGAGTATATTATGACTGATAAAAAAGAACTGATGATAAAAAAACTAACAGAACCATTTTGTTATATTCACACAGCTAGAACACTTTCCTTATTATTAGGAGTTGTATTCATAGACTATTGTTATTGGTTTATACTTCTTACTTTCACGATAAGTCAGCTATTTCCAAGTTTTATATCTAGAAGTGTTCATGTAAGAGATATAAATTTTTATCACTTAACTGCTCATTTATATATAATTACTAACACCATTGCTATTAGTTTGTGGTTAAGTGATTTAAAAATAAATATTACTACAAAAATAATTTTCTTAATTAGTATAGTATTTATTCTTTTATTAATTATCTATCAAAAAATATTTAAAACAATCAATAGATCTTTAACAAAACAGTCGGGTAATACGTATATAATTGGTATATATTTTACAATATTAGAATTAATATTTATCAACTTATTTTTCGTTTTAGAATACGACTGGAAATACTTTTTACCATGTTACGCATGTGTCATCATAAGTAATCGATGTTTTAACCAATATAAAATAATAAAAAGGTAATAAACCCTCTAAGTTAGAAAGTTTATTACCTTTTTATTTATCTTGCTTCTTCATAATCTAAGACTTCTGCAACTTTACTAGCGATGTACTTAGCTAATTTTTCATGATTTTTATCATCTAGGTGAATGCAATCCAATAATGAAGTTTCTGCTACACGCCCAGCATTCAAAAAATCAACTTCGTACTTATCACTAACTTCTTTAAATGTTTGTGCTAAGAATTTTGATTGTTTTAAACTATTTTCATCAAATTCACCAAATAAACTATGTCTATCCACTATTTCATCACGTAATGGAACTGGAGATACAACAAGAATTTTTGGAATCTTATATCCAGCTATTAAATGTGGATTTCTAATATATTTAATGTATTCTTCTATCCCTTTAGCGATAAGTTTGGCACTTGGATTAAATTGTTTTTTCAGATCGTTTGTCCCTAACATTATGATTACTAAATCAACAGGTACGTGACTTAACATTAGAATTGGTAATGTATCAATACCACATCTAACAGGTACGATTGTGTCTTTTGCAATTACAGTTCTGCCACAAAGCCCTTCCTCTAATATTGTATCATTCGGACGAAGATGCTCTAATAATTTAGTCCAACGTTTATCTGTTCTTACACCATCTTCTCCAGGGACATATCCCCAAGTATTACTATCCCCAATACATAAAATACGCATAATTTTTTCCACCTTTTTTCCTTCTAAATTCTTCTTAATTTTAGCAAACTAATACTAAAAAATCAATAGAGCTTAATGATAAAAATACTAATAATTGTTATCAGTGCTGTATTTTTGTAATGTTACTAAACATAGTTTATAATAACAATATTCTATAAAAAAGGAGAAATAAATGATACAAACAAATTTTCATCATAAAAAACATTATAAAATTCAAGCATATTCAAAAAAAATACTTTATATAACATTAATTTTAACAACAAGCTTTGCATTATTAGAATACATTGGAGGACTTCTTTCTAACTCATTAGCGTTATTAGGTGATTCATTCCATATGTTCTCTGATGTTATTGCATTAGGATTTAGTTTAATAGCATTGATATTTAGTTCTAAAAAGCCAAATAAAAAATACACTTTTGGTTTTGTGAGATTAGAAGTACTAGCAGCCTTTATCAATGGGCTAATGCTAGTTGGTATTTCAATTTACTTGATTTTTGAAGGATTTATGAGATTCTTCAATCCTAAAGATATTGACTTCAAATCAATGCTTATTATATCTACTATCGGTTTAATCTTTAATATTGTAGTAACAATAATTTTAACAAAAAGTTTAAAAGAAGAAGACAATCTTAATATCCAAAGTGCTTTATGGCATTTTCTTGGTGATTTAATAAGTTCAATTGGAATAATAATATCATCAACGATTATTTATTTTACAAATTATCAAATAGTTGATGTTATTATGAGTATTATTATCAGTATAATACTTTTCAAAGGTGGATATAAAATTACTAAATCATCATTTGTAATTTTAATGGAAGCTACTACTTTAGATACCGAAGAAATTTACAATAAGATTAAAGAGATAGAAGGTATTGCAGATATTCATGAATTTCACATTTGGCATACTGATACTAATGAAATTAACGCAGCAATGCATATTCTTTTAAATGAGTATAATACTGCTAAAGATTATATAATAGTAGAAAATGTAAAAATTCTTCTTAAAGAACAATACGATATTGAAAACTGTTTTATCGCTTTAGAAAATATTAAATACAACGATCATAGTT
Source organism: uncultured Gemella sp. (assembly GCA_938046645.1). GTDB lineage: Bacteria > Bacillota > Bacilli > Staphylococcales > Gemellaceae > Gemella. Next base: position 7,384 of record CALIWM010000415.1, read on the forward strand.
TATAAAAAGGAGTCTAAGTTGAATAAATATCAACTTAGACTCCTTTTTATAATTTCAATAAATCTATAGTTTTCTCTATTTTATACGTAGGTACTATCTCTGGATTAGAAATT
>CALIWM010000416.1:0-5821 GCA_938046645.1 uncultured Gemella sp.
TTAAGGGCAGCTGCAAAAAACTATTCCCGCGTTACAGTTATCTGCGACCCTGCCGACTATGACGAAGTTTCTTCCGAAATTGAAAAGACGGGAGAGATTCCTCTTTCTTTACGCAAAAGATTGGCAATAAAGGCCTTTGATATTTGTACCCGCTACGATGCTGCAATAACTTCTTGGCTTAGCGGGCTAAGCCGGCTTAGCCGCAATATGGAAGAAAAGACCTCTCTTGCCCTGTGTGCTTATCCCGGACAGGATTTGCGTTATGGGGAAAACCCTCATCAAAAAGCTTATCACTACGTACAAGATAATAATGAAAGTTATGCTTTGCAAAATGCTGTGCAACTTCATGGTAAGGAAATGTCATACAATAATATTCAGGATGCTTCTGCAGCTTTAGATATTCTTTCAGAGTTTGATGAGACTACATGTGTTGCTGTTAAACATATGAATCCATGCGGGGTAGCTACAGGAAATTCTGTATTTGAGGCATATAGTAGAGCTTACGAAGCGGATCCTGTGTCTATCTTTGGTGGAATTGTTGCAGTAAATGGAAAAGTAGATAAAGAAACTGCTGAAAAAATGCATAGTATTTTCTTAGAAATTATACTAGCAACAGATTATGATGAAGAAGCGTTAGAAATACTAACTAAGAAGAAAAATCTTCGTATTTACAAACTATCAGAAAAAAATAATAATCATGAACAACAAATTAAAAGTGTTCGTGGTGGAATCTTAGTACAAGATTTTAACAATAAACTTGCTGATGAATACGAAAGTGTAACTGAGAAAAAAGTGGATGAAAGTCAACAAAGAGATGTTGAGTTTGGCTTAAAAGTAGTAAAACATGTTAAATCAAACGCAATAGTAGTAGTAAAAAATGGGCAAACTTTAGGAATTGGTGCTGGTCAGATGAATAGAGTAGGTTCATGTAAAATAGCTCTAGAACAAGCAGGAGAAAGAGCAAAAGGTGCAGTGCTAGCTTCAGATGCATTCTTCCCGATGAGAGATAGTGCTGATATTGCAGCTGATTATGGAATTGCAGCAATTGTTCAACCAGGAGGATCTATACGTGATCAAGAAAGCATAGATGCATGTAATGAGAAAGGTGTGGCGATGGTCTTCAGCAAAATACGTCACTTTAAACATTAATATGGCTAAAGTATTAGTAGTAGGAAGCGGCGGTAGAGAGCACGCTATCGCTTATAAATTCCATAAAGAAGGTCACGAAGTACATATGGCAGGTATTAATCCTGCAGTTGAAGAATTTGGAGTATGCGTAGCATTAACTGAAGACCAAATACCAAGCTACGCAAAAATAAATGATATCGACCTTGTTTTTGTTGGACCGGAGGTACCATTAGTAAATGGATTAGTAGATGAACTACAAAAAGAAGGTGTTCGCGCCTTTGGACCATCGAAACTTGCAGCACAATTAGAAGGGAGTAAGGTATTCTCAAAAATGATGATGAGAAAATACAATATCCCTACAGCAAAATATGAAAGTTTCAACGATTATAAACTAGCAAAAGAGTACTTAAGTAAACAAAAAGCACCGATTGTTCTTAAAGCAGACGGCTTAGCTGCGGGTAAAGGTGTAATTATTGCAAATACTCTAGAAGAAGCACAATCTGAACTTAAAGAAATGATGTGTAATGCTAAATTCAATAAGGCAGGTTCTAGTGTTGTTATCGAAGAATTTCTTCAAGGGGAAGAATTTTCACTTATGTGTTTTGTTTCTGATAGAAAAGTTTATCCTATGGAAATTGCACAAGATCACAAACGAGCATTTGATAATGATGAAGGTTTAAATACAGGTGGTATGGGAGCGTATCTTCCACTTAAGAAGATCACTCAAGATGATATTGATGAAGGTGTTAGAAATGTTGTTCAACCGATGGTCGATGCCATGAGTGATGAAGGAATACCATTTTACGGAATATTATATGCCGGTCTTATGAAATGTCGTGACGGTGTAAAAACTATTGAATTTAATGTTCGTTTTGGAGATCCAGAGAGTGAAATATTACTTTTATCATTAGAAAGTAGTTTATATGAAATAGCTAATAATATTATTGATCGTAAAGAAGTAAAATTATCATGGAGCGAAGATGCCTTTATAGGTGTTGTAATGGCAGCGAAAGGATATCCAGAAAAAAGTGAAAAAGGGGCTGTAATACATGGCTTGGATAAAGTCACTACACCAGTATTCCATATGGGAACTAAGCGTGTAGGTGATGATATAGTAATTAATGGTGGTCGTGTATTATTAGTCTGTGCACAAGGAAAGAGCTTGCAAGAAGCATATAAAAAAGTGTATAATGAGATAGTAAAAATAGATTGTGAAGAACTATTTTACAGAAAAGACATCGGTCATTTGTCTTTATAGAATTTTTAAATAGATCGATTTAATTAAAAAACATCAGGAGATTATTGCAATGATTGAAAGATATAGTAGAGAAGAAATGCGTAATATCTTTAGCGATGAGAATCGTTTTAAAGCATATTTAGAAGTAGAACTTTATGCGACAGAAGCTTGGAGTACATTAGGTGTTGTACCAAAAGCAGACGTTGAAAAATTATTCGCTAATGCAAAATTTGACCTACCAGGAATTTTAGAATTAGAAAAAGAAACAAAACATGACATAGTAGCATTCACTCGTAATGTTTCTAGTTACTTAGGTGATGAGAAAAAATGGGTGCACTACGGATTAACATCTACTGATGTTGTTGATACTGCTTATGGTTATTTATATAAACAAGCTAATGATATTCTATACAAGGATTTATTAAATTTCCAAGAAGTATTAAAAGAAAAAGCGTTACAATATAAATTCACACCTTGTATCGGACGTACTCACGGAGTGCATGCTGATATTAGTAGTTTTGGATTGAAATTTGCGCTTTATTATGATGAATTTAACCGTCATATCAAACGTTTCAATGAAGTTAGAAAAATTATCGAAGTAGGTAAAATTTCTGGGGCAGTAGGTACATTCTCAAATACTCCACCAGAAGTTCAAGACTATGTTTGTGCAAAATTAGGAATTGAATCAAGTAATATTTCAACACAAACTTTACAACGTGATAGACATGCTGATTACTATGCAACGTTAGCATTAATAGCAAGTTCAATCGAAAAAATTGGGGTGGAGATTCGTCACCTACAACGTACAGAAGTAAGAGAAGCAGAAGAATTCTTCTCGAAAAATCAAAAAGGTTCAAGTGCTATGCCTCACAAACGTAACCCAATCTCAAGTGAAAACATGGCAGGCTGTGCTAGAATTATGCGTGGATATATGTTTGCAGCTTATGAAAATATTCCACTATGGCATGAACGTGATATTTCTCACTCAAGTGCAGAAAGAATCTTAAGTAATGATGCAACAACATTATTAGACTATATGTTAAATAGATTTACTAATGTTGTGAAAAATCTAACAGTATTTACAGATAATATGATTAAAAATATTTACGCTACTAATGGTGTAATATTCGCTCAAAGAACTATGAGTAATCTTATTGAAAAATATTCATTCTCACGTGAAGAAGCTTACGATTTAGTCCAACCATTAGCGATGAAATCATGGTTCGAAGGTATTCCATTTAGACAATTACTTGAAGAAAACGAAACTATTAAAAATACAGTTTCTAAAGAAGTATTGGATAGTTGTTTCGATCTAAATGTACACCTTGTAAATATTGACAAAATATACAAACGTATTCCAGGACTGGAAGATTAAAATAAAAAATAAAGCCCAAAGAAAAGAGGTAGATTAAATGAAGTCAGACTTTCAAATTTCAAACGAATGTGAAAAGAAACATATTGCTGAAGTAGCAGGTAAATTAGGGATAAAAGAAGAAGATTTAATATTATACGGAAATCACAAAGCAAAAATCCAAACAAAGAATATTAAAAAAGATATTAAAGATGATGCAAAACTAGTATTAGTTACATCTATTAACCCAACATCAAGTGGAGAAGGGAAAAGTACTGTAACTATTGGTTTATCTGATGGATTAAATAGAATCGGGAAAAAATCTTGTGTAGCACTACGTGAACCATCGTTAGGTCCTGTATTAGGAAGAAAAGGTGGAGCAGCTGGTGGAGGTTATGCTCAAGTAGTACCGATGGAAGATATTAACCTTCACTTTACTGGAGATATGCACGCTATTACTACAGCTCACAATGCAATTGCAGTATTAGTAAATAACCACGTATTCCAAGGAAACGAATTAGAAATAGATAAAATCGTCTTTAACCGTGTAATGGATATGAATGCACGTGATTTACGTCATATAAAAGTTAATGCAGGGACTGACCTAGAGCGTCTTGATGGATTTGATATTACTGTAGCTAGTGAAGTAATGGCTATCTTATGTCTGTCAGAAGGAATTGCTGATCTTAAAGAAAAATTAAGTAATATCCTTGTAGCTTATAATAAAAAAGGTGAACCAGTTTACCTAAAAGATTTGAAAATTGAAGGTGTTATAACTTCATTATTAAAAGATGCTATTAAACCAAATATTGTTCAAACATTAGAAAACAATCCAGCGATTATTCACGGAGGACCATTCGCAAATATTGCGCATGGATGTAACTCGATCTTAGCTACAAAAACAGCTTTAAAATTTGCTGATTATGTAATTACAGAAGCAGGATTCGGAGCTGATTTAGGAGCTGAGAAATTCTTGAACATTAAATGTCGTAAATCAGGTTTAAGACCAAAAGCTGCAGTAGTAGTTGCAACAATTAAAGCATTAAAACTACACGGTGATATTGAAGAAAAAGATCTAAAAGAAGAAAACTTAGAAGCATTGGCTAAAGGTGTTCAAAACTTAGAAAAACATATCGAAAACTTACGTAAATTTAACTTACCGATAGTAGTAGCTCTAAACGTCTTTGTTACTGATACTGAAAAAGAATTAGCATTCTTAGAAAACTGGGCTAAAGAACAAGGTGTAGAATTCTCACGCACAGAAGTATGGGAAAAAGGTGGTCTTGGAGGAGTAGACCTAGCAGAGAAAGTAGTAAAAGCTGTAGAAGGAAATGACAAAGAACTACAATTATTATACAAAGACGAAGCTTCAATTACTGAAAAAATCGAAACAGTATGTCGTGAGATTTACGGAGCTGATGGAGTTAACTTCTCTGATGAAGTTAAAGCTGAAATCGAAAGAATCGAAAGTCTTGGATTCAAGAATCTACCAGTATGTATGGCGAAAACACCAGCTTCATTAACAGATAATGCGAAGATCAAAGGTCGCCCTACAGGATTTAACATTACTATCAACGATGTTAAACTACGTAGTGGTGCTGGGTTCGTAGTAGCTTATGCGAACAAAGTTTTAACAATGCCAGGACTTCCAAAAGTACCAAGTGCATTAAATATCGATATTGATGAAGAAACAGAAACAATCATCGGAATCTTCTAATAAATTCTAAGAATAGAATATATTAATAACAAGTAACTCGAGAAATATATTATGCTATTTTTCGAGTTATTTTTTTGTTTTACTATTTCAATGTAGTTGACATGGTTCAATTATGATTGTTTTTAATGAAAACGCATAAAAGTTTATAAAGAGTGAAAATTGATTAAATTGTCCGATAATTTTGAGTTTTTTATAAAAAATGGTTGTAAACGTCTGTATTTATGATATAATTATTAATGGAAAAAATAATTGCTTTCAGGAGGCGTAATTTATGTCAATAATCGTAGTAGTAGGTTCACAATGGGGAGATGAAGGTAAAGGTAAAATTACCGACTTTTTAGCAGAACGTGCTGATGTAATTGCTCGTTATCAAGGGGGTAACAATGCA
>CALIWM010000417.1:0-2694 GCA_938046645.1 uncultured Gemella sp.
CAACTAACTGAGATGGTAGTGTAGTCATTTTATTCTCAATTTTCAATGAAATATCAGCCATCGACATAATATCTGAAATAACTTTTAATTCTTCATTAATACTTCTATGTTTTAATTTATTAATAATAGAACGTGTTTCTATCATAGATGTAGTACTGATTTCACTAATCTCTTTAAGTTCTTTTTTTACAGCTTCAAAATTATTTTTTTCTAAATATTTTTCAGCTAGTTCTGCTTTTAATTTTAGCATAACAAAGGTATGTCCGATACTATCATGCAAGTCGCGGCCTATTCTATTTCGTTCATTTTCAGCAAGAAGTAGATTAATATGTTCATTGTGTTTTAAACGTTCATTTTTTAATTTATTTCTTTCGTAAGCATATTTTTGGGTAAAATAAGTTATGATACATATAGAAGAAAAAATAAATAGGATTATTCTATCACCAATATTCATTTTGGGATTAGCAATTATATATAATGTTAGGGCATTTATTGTTATGAAAAAACTAATTGTTCTGTATGTGAAATACTTATCATGAAAATGCCAAACAAGTAGATTACTTAAATAAAAACTAAATAGAATGTTCGTTGGATATAAAACAATGGTCATGTAACTGATATAAGCAATTAAATAAAACCATTCTGTAAAAACAAGAACTCTATTTTTTGTATATAACATTCCTATATATGAAACGACGGCGAGAATAGTTAAGGGTAATGTATATTTTGGATAAATTCCACCAATAACATATACAAGTGGGAATATAAAAAATACCAAAGATAGATAAAACCCATAATTTCCCTTTAATAAATTTAATAATTTTTTATACATTTTAATCTCCTTATTCTTTAATAATACCATAATAATATAAGAGTGTGAATATTATATCCCCACTCTTATGTTATTATTTTGATTCTCTTCTGTTTTTTATTACCAATGTAGCAATTATACATACAACTGAATATGCTAGAAGTATAGTCAGAGCCTTATATGAGAAAATATCTTCTTTAATATATTTATTAACGAACTCTAATAGATAATAGGTTGGTGTCAGTTTAGATATATTTTGTAACCATTCTGGGAAAAGGTAAGTAGGCCACCAAAGTCCACCTAACATAGCAAGTCCAAGGTATAATATATTGGCAAGAAGTGATAATTTTTCTTCTGACTTAATAAGACTTAGAAGTAATCCCATACCTAAAAATGTAATACTTCCGATAAGCATTAGAACACCAGACATAACCCATTCACGAGCTGTCATATTAACGCCCCTAAAGATATGACCAACAGCAAATACAACAACTATTGATATAATAAATGTAATTATTAGACGAATAAAGCGAGCAAGGTAATATTCAGATATTTTTACAGGAGAATTATTTAATATATGTAGATAGTTATTTTTCTCATCTTCTTTTATAGAAATAGGAAGAGAAAATAGGGCAAAACTTATACTACTGAATGCAGTCATAGAGATAAGCATATCTTTTACTACACGTGCTTTTATTTCAGGGTCATCGAATTGCTGCATTCCAGAAAATAGTATAAAGAAGATAACTGGAAAACCTAATCCCATTATAAAATTAGTTAAGTTTCTTTTTATGAATATAAATTCTATGTTTAATAAGTTGGCAAGATTTTTCATTATTTATCTCCTTTATTATCTTTTGTAGTTACAAAAATACTATCTAATAGAGTTCTGTTTTGAATTTCAATTTCTTTAAATGTGCAACCATCTTCTTGTAATATGCTCCATATTTTGTCTGGTTGTTTAGTTAAGAAGTTGAAGCTATCAGTTTTTATTTCTAAATTATTTACAAGTTCATTATTTTTTAATAAATCTAGGTATCTTATAGGTAGTGTGAAGTATTTTTCTATTTCTTCAGCACGCATAGCATGTGGAGTAGTATCGCGAATAAGTTTTCCTTTATTTAGAACTAAGATTCTATCTGCGGTATGTTCTACTTCTTCAATGTAGTGCGATGAATAAATAATAGTTAGTCCTTTGTTTTTTAAGTTGTTCACAATTTCCCAAAATCTGATACGTGTTGATGTATCCATTCCAGCTGTTGGTTCATCTAAGAAAATTAATTTTGGTCTTCCTATTAATGTAATAATAAAAGATAATAGACGTTTCTGACCACCTGATAATTTAGAAGCGAAGTTATCTTTTTGAGAATCATCAAATCTTAGCAGTTCATCGATTTCTTCATTTGTTAATGGGTTTTTATACAATTTCTGTATAAAATCGAGTAGTTCTTTTACTTTTAGTTTTTCAGGAACAACATTTTCCTGAGGAAGTATGTTAAGAAATTCTTTTAGTTTTTGGTTGCCTGGAATTAAAGAATTAATTTTTATTGAACCTGAGTTGATAAATTTATTTCCTAATAGACAGTTCATTAGAGTAGTCTTACCAGCTCCATTAGGTCCAATTAAAGCAATACATTCACCAGAATTTACTTCAAAAGAAATATCATTTAAGATGTTTTTTCCTTTAATAGTTTTTGTTATGTTTTTTACTTCTATAATATTATTTAATGACATTTTCTTCACCTCATCTTTGATAATTAAATTATATCAAAGTAGAAGAGTAGTTTTTAGTAGGTAATGTCATGAAGTAATATGACAAATGTCACAAAAAAAGACTTAAAAACTTGTTTTATTTAGGAACAAAGATTTTAAGTCATCCTGAA
>CALIWM010000418.1:0-3620 GCA_938046645.1 uncultured Gemella sp.
TCATTTTCATATAACTACCAACTTATTATCACTGACTACTTCTTCTTGTTTTGTTTTTCCACCAATTATTAAAACCATTTCAGAAAATTGCTTCTCAGTCACTGCTAGCAAACGGACATTCCCACTTGGTAAATTACTTTGACTTAATTTTTTGTAGAATTTGCTCGCAAAACTTCGATTAGGACAGGTTCTATAATAGACAGAAAACTGTAACATCTCAAAACCATTTGCTATTAAGTCTTTTCGAAAATTACGATAGACTCTCTTTTCTTGATTAGTTTCCATTGGTAAATCAAAAAAACACAATAATCTCAATGCTTCATACCTCATTTCCTTAGCTCCATTCTACACTCGAAACCATAGGACAGTAAAATTTACTAGTATCCTTATCCGAGATGCATTTTAGAAAACCTTTAACATATTTATCCATTGCTACTGTCACCGAACAAGTTTCTTTCCCATAACGAATCCTTGCGTTCAGTATATCCGTCAAGGCTAATCGGAACTCATATTTCAAATATTCCTCATCTCGTAAATTTTGATATACCCAAACATCCACAATCTGCCTAAAAGGTTCCATTAAGTCATCAACCAAGTTAAATTGGTTATATTCATTCTTATGGAAAATTCCTATTAAGGGATTTAAACCATATCCAGAAACAATACGTGCCATCTGGGCCCTCATGATGGCATAACCATAATTTAGACCAGCATTGATGACATCCGTTTCCTGTTGAGTAAGTCGTACAAATTTCTTACCAAACAGTTCATTAAAATAAACTTTGGCAGCATGACCCTCACGATTCGTTTTATCTCCATATTCAATATGATCTTTATAGTCTGCTAATAACTGAATACAATCAATATTCTTCTCAAACATTGAAAGAACATCTTGCTGATTATTTATTTTGAAATAGGTAACTATCTGCCATAATTTGTCTTTTTGTTCCTGCGTCCACAATAATTGTTCTTGTAATTTTTTATAAGCTCTAAAATGGCCATTTTGTGAATGGTAAATTCCTGTAGGTAAGTGCTCATTATCACATACAATCAAAGCAATATTATACTTACTTAAGGCACTTAACAATCTTAAGGTTACAACTGTCTCCCCTCCCTCTGCTACAATTATCGAAATATCACTCAACGGGATAACATAGTCTTCACCCATTTTCTTAATTAAAAGGTTATCCAACTTTAATTGCATTTTTTCACTCTGACAAACATGCACAATTCTCCAAGTCATAATCTTTTCCTCTTTACAAATCGAAAACACCCCGCCATAAATGACAGGGTGTTGAATTCGGCATGAAGCCTTATCTTTGTAGCTTCTGCAAGATTTAAGTAACTGTGTAAGGCGTCCCTTACAGTTACTATTATAATACTTTGTAAAAGCGTTTGCAACTCTTTTTTAAATTTATTTTTTAAATTTGAGTTTTGGTTCATCACCCTCTTTTTTGATGAAATGTTTATTACCCAAAACATCTGTTTTGACTTTGTAAATAGAAAGATTTTCTATTTGCATATTTTTTTGGAATTGATTAGAGGAAGGTGGTACCTTTCCTAATACTTCAAGTTCTTCTCCTTTCTCAAATTTTGCTTTTTCATAAGGTTTCAATTCTATTTTATGTTTTTCAAAACTTTTTGGATTATCTTTTCCAGTACGAGACCAAAATCTAAAGAATTGTTGACAATTCGTTTCAGTATCCTTAATTAAAATAAGATCATTCTTATACAGTGTAAATTTAAATTCAGATTCCTTACCGATTCCTTCTTTCTCTCTTATTTTATTATATTTAACTTCTGAAATACCGTAAGAACCTCCTTTCCCAAAACACAAATCTGCATACTTCAATCCCAAGAATTCATATTTTCTTGTTTCTGGATTATAGTATACATCTGTTCTCCAAGGATTTAAAGAAAGCAAAGCTACTGGATTTTTACTTTCTGAAGGAGTTATATCAACAAATTTTCCTAGTAGATTATCGTAGTACTTCATACTTTTAATTACTGAACCATTGCCTTTTCGACTATATTTGCGAATAGGCCCATTTTCAATTCTATATTTTTCAAAAGGATTGAAATCAACCTCTTTTCCATTTTTGTCATATTCTTTAAATGGTCGATATTGTTCAATTATCTTCTCTATTACTTCATCCCAAGTTTTCCTATCCTTCTGATACATTAAGAATTGAGATTTATCCGTCTTGTATAAATCTAAAAACTTATAGAATCCTGTTTTAGACGGAGTTTTTGTCCCTAAAGCATAGATATCTTTGATTTTCCCTAAAGTATAAGTATACTCTTTTTTATCTTTGTCTAATTTTGCTTTTCTTGTTGCGTAAATGGTTGCGTCTGAAATTTTTCGGTTATATTTTGAATCCACTTGATATGAAAACAGAATGCTATCCTCAAACTTCTTGCTACGTAATGTATCAACAAAATGGTCATATGGTGCTTTAAATACTAACTCTTTGTATTCTTCATTACTTAATGAAACGATTTCTCCAGTCTCTGAATCAACGAATTGCCCATCTTTATAAGAAATCAAAGGATTATTATGTTTTTTCCATAATCTTAATTGACTGGAAGCAGCAATAATTAATGCATCCACAGCATGATGGTGGTAAGTATCGCGAGATTTTTCAAGTTTCCACTTTCTTCTTAGCTGAGAAGTAAATTGTCCACGCACCACCGAAATAGTTGTATCAAATTGATGTTTCTTATAAAAATCTTGCAAGGCATTTAAAACAACTCGAGAAGAATATCGAGTATCAACTAAATTCTTTTCGATAAACTTCTGCTTCACTTCAATTTTACTAATGTCTTCTTCTGTTAAAAGATAATCTTTCTTTTTATTACCTAATAATTTAGACTCTTTTACATATGATTTAAACTCACGGTAGGACCAGGCATCATCCATACTATCTAAAGCCTGAAACGGTGTACGTTGTCCCTTTTCTTGGTTTGCAGTAGCTAGAACTAATACTTTATTAGATAGACTATCATCAAACGATAAAGAAAGAGGTAAAATATGGTCAATTTCGTACTTGTACTGATTGTGAATTAAATCTGAAATTGGAATGTTCTTCCCAGTATAAAGACACTTTTCTCCCTGTTGATGCCATAAACGAATCTTAGTAGCTAATTCCTTATGCCCATGAAAAATGTTATCTGGCAACTCTTTTTTCCCATTGTATTGAAACGCCGCTTTTTCCATAGCCGCATATTTCTCATCTTGGTTTGCCTTTTGACGTTTTATATAATCTTTCTTAGCGTCTTCTTCGTTATTTTCACGCGCCATTTCGATAACGATATTATCAAAGATACCATGTTTTTTAGTTGCTTCGTTGATTATTTTTATAGCTTGTCTGACGGATTTTGCTACTACAGGGTTATAAATTTCTTCTGTTAATTCTTTTTCATCAATATACTTGGTTCTTTTTGATGTTTCTTTAGATTTTTGTTTCCCCAATCGTGTTAGAATTGTCATTTGCTCTTCTGAAGTTTCATAGAGTTCTGGTATCAATTCCATCATGAGTTTAAGGGAAAAATTATGCCATCCCTTACTAAATAGACTGCTATTATTTTTTCTAAATTGAACCAATTCAAGTACTTGATCT
>CALIWM010000419.1:0-3434 GCA_938046645.1 uncultured Gemella sp.
AGAGATATGTAAATTTTGAATTCTACTAAACAGAATTAAGAGATGTTTGGCAATGGATTTGTTTGAGAGATATGTAAATTTTGGATTCTACTAAACTCACGTAGTTTTTGAAATATCCCACTTAAGTTTGAGAGATATGTAAATTTTGAATTCTACTAAACATCATATACACATCATACAATACTATTATGTTTGAGAGATATGTAAATTTTGAATTCTACTAAACTAATACGGGAAACATAAGCCGCACTACTCGTTTGAGAGATATGTAAATTTTGTGATTATACTATAAGATTATTGATGAGATAACATTGAGTGTTATTTTATCTATAATCTTATTTTTGTTTACATAAACGCGAATAATTGTGAAACTAAATACAAAAAAAGCATTTACGTTAATATCAATAAACGTAAATGCTCTTAAATAGTTTCTTACTTCGTTATCTCTTCAATAATAGTCTCTAGTTTCATAGAACGACTTGCTTTGAATAAGATTACTTCATTTTTATGTTTGTTATTTTTTAGATATTCACTAACTTCTGCTGTAGTAGGGAAGTGTAGTGTTTTTATTTTGTCATTTTTAATTTGTTTAGTAATGTTTTCTGCTAATTCACCAACGCTAATAACTAAATCTATATCGTTAGTGTTGTTAGAGATATATTCACCAACTTCACCGTGATAGTTGACTTCGTTAGGACCTAGTTCGAACATGCTTCCTAATACAAGTGTTTTATAATCGAAATCATCATAGCTACTTACTACATCAACACCAGCTTTCATAGAAGTAGGGCTAGCGTTATATGCATCGTTGATTATTAGTGAATCATCTTTGTAAGGTATGCTTTGTAGGCGCATGCCTGTTATTTCCACAGTGTTTTCAATAGCTTTGCGGATTTCTTCGTTAGTTAATCCTATTTTACTTGCGATTGCAGTTGCGAACATAATGTTATATAGATTATGTTTTCCTTTTAATTTTGTGAAATATTGTTCGTCACTTATATTAAGTTTGAAATCAATTTTATCACGAGTAATTGTGTAGCTTTCTAAAATAATATCGTTATAGCTATTTTCACCACATGATGTTGCCTTGATATCTGATGAATCTACTAACGTTTTTAAAAGAACTTCATCTCCGTTATAGACGAAGTATCCGTCTTTCTTCATACCATTAGTAATTTCGAATTTAGCTTTAGCAATTCCTTCGCGTGATTTGAAAAATTCAATGTGACTTTCACCGATATTAGTAATTACTGTATAATCAGGTTCAACTAACTTAGATAAAAAGTCAAGTTGTCCGAAACCATCAGCTCCCATCTCAAGAACTAGTATTTCACTATCTTCAGGCGCAGCAAGAATAGTAATTGGTACACCAAGTTCGTTGTTAAAGTTTCCTTGTGTTTTGTGGACTTTATATTTTGTTGACAACACACTTGAGATAATATCTTTAGTTGTTGTTTTACCGTTACTACCTGTGATTGCGATAGTTTTAGCATTTAAACTTTCTAAATAGTGTTTTGCTAGAGTTTGAATTGCTTCGTAACTATCATTTACATAGATAATATTATTATCAGAAACAAAGTCGTCTTTTAAAGATAAACTTGCTGCAGCACCTTTTTCAAAGGCACTTTCTATATAGTTGTGACCATCGACATTTTCACCTAAGAAGGGGATGAATAAGTCACCTTGCTTAACTTTTCTACTATCAATAGCGATACCAGTAATTTCTACATTACTAGTAATATTAGCTTTTTTAGCATTTAATATTTTTTCTAAATCTGTAACTAAATATTTCATGGTTAATCCTATTCTTCAGTTAATAAGTTTTTACGATCTTCATAACGCTCTACAGCTAGTTTGAATAATTCTTCGATAATTTCAGAATAACTTACATTCATGTTTGCCCATAGAGAAGGGAACATTGAGAATGGTGTGAAACCAGGCATTGTGTTTACTTCGTTAATGAAGATTTCTCCTTCTTTAGTGTAGAAGAAGTCAGCACGTACTAATCCAGAACCGCTGATTGCGCGGAATGCTGTTGCTGCCATTTCTCTGAATTTAGGATATAGAGTAGTATCGATTGGCGCTGGAATATCCATACGAGATTGTCCATCTGTGTATTTAGTTTCATAATCGTAGAATTCTGTTGAAGAAATATTTACGATTTCACCAGGATCAGTTGTTTTAACTTCGTTGTAACCAAGAACGGCAACTTCGATTTCTTTAGCACCTACAGCACCTTGCTCAACAACGACTTTTTTATCGAATTTTAGAGCTTCTTCAATACCTTTTACTAATTCAGCTTCATCGTTACAACGGCTAATACCAACTGAAGAACCTAAGTTAGCAGGTTTAACGAATACAGGGTATTTAAGATTTTCATTAATTTCAGCGATAATATCTTCTTTTTTATTTTTCCAAGTATATTCGATAAAGTGAACGTATGGAAGTTGTGGAAGGTCATAAGCAGCGAATAATTGCTTCATAACTACTTTATCCATACCAGCCGCACTTGAAAGTACGTTGTTTCCTACATATGCTATATCCATAATTTCTAGTAAACCTTGGATTGTTCCATCTTCACCATTTGGTCCGTGAAGAACAGGGAAGACGATATCGAATTTACGTCCATCTTCGAATAATAATCCACTAATATCATTGTCAAAGTTAGAAAAAACTAAATCATGTTGATCAGTTACTTCTGATGTAATTTTTTCACCACGTGCCCAGTTACCTTCTAATGAGATAAAGATAGGGAATACGTTGTATTTTTCTTTGTCTATTGCGTTAATAATTGATTTAGCTGTTAAAAGTGACACTGAGTGTTCAGCACTTTTACCACCGTATACAATTCCTATATTTTGTTTTGTCATGTTTAAATCTCCTAAGAAATAAAAATTGTTTTTTTATTATAATGTATAAATTTCAATATACACATATTTTAATTTAGTAATGACCGAAATTTATTAACTACGATGCAAAACTAACATACCTTATTATATCATAAAAATATAAAAGTAGAATAAATTTGTAAGCTTTAATAGAATAAATTTTATAAAAAATAAAATCTTAAAAATATAGAAGCAAGGGATTATTACGAGTTAAAATAATCTCATGCTTCTATAAGTTTATATTCTATAGTTTATATTTCTCTTTTAATTCAGCTATAGTATCACGAAGTTTTGCAGCTTGTTCGAATTCGAATTTTTCTGCAGCAGCGAACATCTGTTGTTCTAGTTCTGCTAAGTGTTCTTCAATATTATCATCATTGATATTTGCAGTTTCTTCAAATTCAAGAATCTCTTCATCGTTAACGACTTCTTTCTTAGCGCTAATACTGTCACGTATATCTTTAATAATTGTTTGAGGTGTTATGCCATGTTCCTCGTTATATGCCATTTGAATTTCACGACGACGGTTTGTCTCATCAATCGCTT
>CALIWM010000420.1:0-3181 GCA_938046645.1 uncultured Gemella sp.
TGGTTGACGCCAAACGATTTCGTGTGGAAGACCAAGAGCTTCACCTAATGCACGAACCTCATCTTTGAATAGAGTGTTAAGTGGCTCGATTAGAGAAAAACGCATGTCTTCTGGTAATCCACCTACGTTGTGGTGAGATTTGATTGTTTGAGCATTCTTAGTTCCAGATTCGATAACGTCAGTGTAAAGAGTACCTTGAGCTAAGAATGGTACATCGTGAAGTTTAGCACATTCTTCGTCGAATACATAAACGAATTCATTACCGATAATTTTACGTTTTTGTTCTGGATCACTTACACCTTTAAGTTTTCCAAGGAATCTATCTTTAGCATCGACTTTGATTAGATTCATGTTGAATCCACCTTCGATTTCTTTACTGAATGTGTTCATTACAGCTTCAGCTTCACCTTTACGAAGTAAACCGTGATCTATAAACATACAGATTAGTTGATCTCCGATTGCTTTATCTAGTAGGGCTGCAACAACTGATGAGTCTACACCACCAGATAATGCACAAAGAACTTTTTGATCTCCAACTTCTGCACGGATTTCTTCAATTTTTTCATCGATGAAGTTTTGGATAGTCCAGTTTTCAGTACATTTACATACATTACGGATGAAGTTTTTAATTAAGTCATAACCGTATTCTGAGTGACGTACTTCTGGGTGGAATTGGAAGCAGTAGAAGTCTTTTTCTACGTTCTCAGCAGCAGCAATTGGGCAGTTATCACTTGTCGCTACAACTTTGAAGCCTTCAGCAAGTTCAACAACTTTATCAGAGTGACTCATTAATACTTGTTGAGAAGCAGGAGTACCTTCGAATAATTTAGCTCCTGGAGTTACGTCAACATTGTGAGCTCCGTATTCTCTACTTGTAGCAGATTCTACTTTTCCTCCTAGTTTGTGTTGCATAAGTTGCATTCCGTAACAAATTCCTAATACAGGAATACCTAGGTTGAAAATCTCGTCGTCAATTGTAAGAGAGTTTTCTTCGTATACTGAGTTAGGTCCACCTGAAAGGATAATTCCTTTAGGGTTCATTTTTTTAATTTCTTCAATAGAAATTTCATTGTCATGTAGCTCAGAATAAACACCAAGTTCACGTACACGACGAGTGATAAGTTGGTTATATTGACTACCGAAGTCAAGAACTAATATAAATTCGTGTTTCACGGTTTTCCTCCTAAAATATACTTTTATTAATATAAACTATTATATCAAGAAGTCGAAGATATGTAAAATCTTAAATGTTAGAATTTTTGTGGATTTTTTTTGTAGAATATTGATTTTTTAACGAAAAAACAGTTTAAAACGAACTTTAAGTTTATGAAAAGGACTAAAAATTCGTAAAATGAGATTTTAACTTTTTAAAAAAAATGATAATTTTGATTTATACGAATTATAGGCGAGAGAAAATTTTATAAAATTTTTTTGTAAAATGTTATAATAAGTTTATAGAAAGTAGGAGGAAAAATAATGGTAAGAGCATATATTGGAACATATACAAAAGCAACTAGTGAAGGAATATACTTAGTTGAGTTATCTGAAGAAGGAAAAGTACTAGAAGTTAGAAATGTAGCGAAGGTTGATAATCCAACGTATTTAGCATTGTCTAATGATAATAAATATTTATATAGTGTATCAAGAGTAGATGGAAAAGGTGCTGTTACAAGCTTCGAAGTTGAAGAAAATGGCGATTTGAAAGAATTAACATCAGTTGCCCAAGAAGGCAATCCTCCTTGTTATGTAGAGTTAAACACTGATAAAAGTACTTTGTTATCAGCGAACTATCATTTAGGTACGATTGACAGCTATTCTGTTGAAAATGGTGAGCTTGTAAAACTTTTATCAACAGATCATCACGAAGGAAGTGGAGTACATGAAAGACAAGAGAAACCTCATGTGCATTTTTCAGGGTTTACCCCAAGTGAAAAATATGTTTTCTCTTGTGATTTAGGGACTGATGAAATTACATCATATAAGCTTAATGGAGGAGTCCTAGAAAAAGTAGTTACTTTTAAAGTTAAAGATGGAAGTGGAGTTCGTCATATAGTATTTAGTAGTGATGAAAAACAAGCTTTTGTTATGACAGAACTTACTAGTGAGGTAATTGCTTTTGATTACGATGGAGAAGGGAACTTAACAAATCCAACATATTATCCTACACTACCTGAAGGTTTTTCATTAGAAAATAAAGGTAGTGCGATAAAAATTTCAAATGATAATAGATTTATCTATGTTTCTAATAGAGGGCAAGATGCGATAGTTGTTTTTGAAAATACAGAATCAGGTTTAAAACAGCTTCAAACTATTAGTACTGAAGGACAAGGACCAAGAGATTTTGACTTATCAAAAGATAATTCTTTAGCAATTGCGACAAATGAAAATAGTGGAACAATTACTGTTTATACTGTTAATAAGGAAACAGGAGAGCTAACTGTTGTTGCTTCTGAGGTAGTTGTGCCTGAAGCAGTTTGCGCTAAGTTTATATAGAAAAATACCTAAGGTGAGGATGATCTCATCTTAGGTATTTCTTTTATGAATTTCGTTTTTTAACGACGAAGAATGGTGCCCCGAAATTACAATATTCTAGTATGTAATCTTCAAGGTTGTTTATGTTCTTAGGATTGTTGTTATCCTTTGTTAAAATGAATCCAGTAAGTCGTAGTTTTTCGTGAGAAATATCTCCTACGATATATGGTTTATTTTTTAACACATCTACAAGTTTTTCTTCAAATGTTTCTTTTTGAAAGGCATCTTTGAAGTTGTAAATAAGCTCATAAATTGTACCATCAACTTCGAAAACTAAATTGTTTTGCTCCATATTTAATCCTTTCTAATAACTTGTCTCATAACGTATAGTGCTGCAAAAACAAGTGTATATATTGCCAGTATACCAGTAGCAAAGTACTTCGTACGATCTATAACAATAGTAGTTTTTTCGTAGTTATCTTTTTTATCAAAGTTCTCATCATTGATAAAGTTTGACTTAACTTTATCGAATGTACCAGTGTTGTTATTAGAGGCGAACTCAGAAAAAACTGTTCCTTCATTAGCAGATGTAGTTTCATATTTTTGGAAAAGAAGTATTTTCTTATTCATTAGTAAATATGTTACATCTTTTATAGAATGTTTTTCATAGAATAAATCATAAATATCTTCATTGAAGGTAATTTTTTCA
>CALIWM010000421.1:0-1342 GCA_938046645.1 uncultured Gemella sp.
TCACGCCGTTACCTAAAAACCATCAAGGAGAAATTAGAACTATGAAAAAACAAATCTTTCACGATGCAGCCGCTGGTGTCCTTATCGGCCTCACCCTCTCTATCATCTTTTCACTCATTTATGCCCCAAGTACCTACGCCCCACTGAGTTCCGATTCTCTAATCGGCCAAGTGATGATGCAACATCAGGTTCACGGTGCCCTGGTCTTACTCTACTGTGTGGTCATCTGGTCAGCTATTGGAATTCTCTTCAATTTTGGCAACCGATTATTCAGCCGTGATTGGAGCATGCTTCGTGCGACTCTTACTCATTTCTTCCTTATGCTGGCTGGCTTTGTTCCACTAGCAACTCTGGCAGGTTGGTTCCCCTTCCACTGGACCTTCTACCTCCAGCTCATTATCGAATTTGCGATTGTCTACCTTATCATCTGGACTATCCTCTATAAAAGAGAAGCTAAAAAAGTGGACCACATCAATCAACTCTTGACCCATAAAAAGTAATAGACGATGAATGAAAACAGACTCTTCACAATAAATCATTACGAGCCTCAAAATGAAATTTTTGAGGCTCGTTTGCTTACTCTATACTAACTGGGGCACTTATTTTCTGCATAATCATTTAATCAAAACAGACAACAATCATTTCCTTTCCCAATCACACTTGAAAGCGCTACACAAATATTTGTTTTTTAACAAAAATAAGAGTACAATAAATTAGTATAATAAAATAAAAAGCACCGAATCGGTGCTCACTTTTTCAAGTTGTGTACGGACAAAGCCTTATTTTAACTTTGCTGTGTTGTTTCGAATAGTTCCAACACTTTTTTGTATGATATAACAGAATATTTTAAAAATGAAGGGGGGTTCTATGGAGATTGATGTGTTTTTTGATTATTATTTAAAATCACTTAGGTTTTATTTTGGTGATAGGTGTAAGGATATTGGATTTATAAAGTTTTTCAAAGATGAAAACAATAGTTTTATTACCATAGAGGATTATGTTTTAGAAGCATTAGTAGTATTGTCAAATATTTTGAGTAAGGAGAGGATTGTGTTTTCTTGTGGATTTATTCATAGCAAGGGGGTAGTTACTGGAGTAGAAGTATGTATGAATGTAGTAGAGTTAGAAAGATTAAATAATTTGTATAAGATATAGTTTTAAAGAATATTAAAAAACATTAGGTAAACTGTCTATGTAGGATGTATGGAGTTGATAGTATCAATATTTCCTAGTTATAGAGCTATGTTGTTTCGAATGGTTCAAATTCACATAAAAAGCTACTCATTTTTGTACTGACCCCAAAAAGTTAGACAATTAATTTATCCGAAGGATTTAGTTCTGT
>CALIWM010000422.1:0-2741 GCA_938046645.1 uncultured Gemella sp.
ATAAGAAAATATAATTATTTTAATTAAATTTATTAAATTTAAATATAAAAACAGCTAATACTAACTCATATTTTTTGGATAAAATTATATATATATATATATTATTATCATTATTAATCTATAATATTTTATTTAATAATTTAACCTCTTCCATTATTTGTTTAGTTTATTTATAATTTTATAAATAAAAAACTCTAAAAATCTATTTCTTGATTTCTAGAGTTTATATTATTATTAATTTATCCTATTGACCCTTCCATTTCAAATGAAATTAATCTGTTTAGTTCAACAGCGTATTCCATTGGAAGTTCTTTTGTGAATGGTTCGATGAATCCCATAACTATCATTTCAGTAGCTTGTCCTTCATCAAGACCTCTACTCATTAAGTAGAATAGTTGTTCTTCTGATACCTTAGATACTTTTGCCTCGTGCTCTAATGATACGTTAGAGTTTTTAACGATGTTGTAAGGAATAGTATCAGATGTTGAATATTCATCTAAGATTAGAGTATCACATTCAATGTTTGAACGCGATCCTTCTGAGTTTTTACCAAAGTGAATCCATCCACGGTAGTTAACTTTACCACCACGACGAGACATAGATTTAGAAACAACAGTAGATGATGTTCTAGGTGCTAAGTGAATCATCTTAGAACCTGCATCTAGCACTTGCCCTTCACTAGCCATAGCGATAGATAGTGTACTTCCACTTGCTCCTTCACCAACTAAAATACATGCTGGGTATTTCATAGTTAATTTAGAACCTAAGTTTCCATCTACCCATTCCATAGTACCGTTTTTCTCAACAATCGCACGCTTAGTAACTAAGTTATAAACGTTTGTCGACCAGTTTTGGATAGTTGTATATCTGAAACGAGCATTTTCTTTGATAAAGATTTCCACTACAGCAGCATGTAGTGAACTTGCTGAGTATGTCGGAGCAGTACATCCTTCTACGTAGTGTAGAGAAGAGTTTTTCTCAATAATAATTAATGTACGCTCAAATTGCCCCATTTTTTCACTGTTAATTCTGAAGTATGCTTGAAGCGGTGCTTCTACTGATACATTCTCTGGACAGTAGATGAATGATCCACCTGACCATACCGCAGAGTTTAATGCAGCGAATTTATTATCATTGAAATCAACAGCTTTTGAGAAATATTCTTTGAAGATTTCTTCATGATTTTTTAATGCTGTATCTGTGTCTTCGAAGATAATTCCTTTTTCTTCGAATTGTTTATGCATATTGTGATAAACTACCTCAGACTCGTATTGAGCAGATACACCTGCAAGATATTTTTGTTCTGCTTCTGGAATACCAAGTTTTTCAAAAGTATTTTTAATCTCTTGTGGTACTTCGTCCCATGAACGTTCTGTTTTTTCTGATGGTTTTACATAGTATGTTAAGTCCTCGAAATCAATTTCAGATAAGTCTCCACCCCATGTAGGCATTGGCATTCTATAGAACTCTTTTAATGCATTTAGACGGTATTCTAACATCCATTGTGGTTCTTCTTTTCTTTCAGAAATTGTTTTAACGATTTCTTTTGTTAATCCTTTATCAGTCTTAAATATAGATACATCTTTATCTGAAAAGCCATACTGATAATCGGTAAACATTTCTTCATTTTTATTCAATGCAATCACTCCTTCTTCTATTTATTTTCTTCTAATATTTTTTCTGTAATTTTCCATGCTAACGTAGCACACTTAACCCTAGCTGGAAGTTGAGAAATATTTTGTAATGAAATACTATCTTCTAAGTTTTCTTCATTAAACTCATTTCCCATAATCATATTTAAAAAGTCTTTAATCTTTGCATTAGCTTTTTCTACTGATAAACCTTTTAATTCCTCAGTTAACATAGAAGCTGAAGCTAGTGAAATTGAACAACCCGTTCCTACGAACTTAATATCTTCAATAATATTATCTACTAATTTCATACTAACTGTTATTTTATCACCACAAGATGGATTTAACATCTCCAACTTATAACTACTCTCTATTTCCCCATTATTTCTAGGATGCTTACTATGATCTAAGATTACCTGTTTATATAAACTTTTTAAATCACTAAAACTCATTATCAAAAAACTCCTTCGTTTCTTTTAATGTTTGAATAAAGAAATCTATCTCTTCTTTCGTATTATATAAATATAGACTCGCTCTTGCTACAGAGTATGTTCCTAGCTTTCCTAATAATGGTTGAGTACACTGATGCCCTGCTCTTATACATATACCTTTTTCATCTAAGAAACTTGTTAGATCATGAGGATGGACACCCACCAAGTTAAAAGTAATTAGTGAAACTCTCTCTTCTATATTCTTTGTTCCATAAATCTCTATGTTATCTATCTTAGAAAGCTCAGAATACATATATCTAGTAAGTTCTTTAGTATACTTTTCAATATTTTCTAATCCGATACTGTTTAAATACTTAATAGTCGCTCCTAATCCTGCAGCTTGTGCAAGTAGTGGTGTGCCCGCTTCAAATTTATCAGGAAGTATTGCCCATGTTGCTGAATTATCTTCAACAATACCAATCATTCCTCCACCGAATTCAACTGGATCAAATTTTTCTATTGTTATTTGTGGTAATTGTGGTGCTCCAGGTGGTTGTGGAGTACTCAAAGGAGTAACCGCATTTACAGTAATACTAGGTGGTGTTACTGTAATTGGTGATTTGCTTATCTTCTTTGGTCTTACAGAAGCACCTAATTCTATCTGTACTATTGGTTCTTG
>CALIWM010000423.1:0-2943 GCA_938046645.1 uncultured Gemella sp.
AGAGTTTGAGGAGAGAGCAAATATTGAAGAGTGGAAAAAAATATTCACTGAAGGGGTTATTATTAAATTTACTTTTGATAATAATACTTCGAAAAAACCAATTCTTAGTACTTTAGTACGAGAAATCGATTTTGACTTTACAATAATTAATGGACATATTGATAAAACTGCAGATGCTAATATTGGTACGCTATTTGTTCAGTTGATTAGTTCTAAAGAAAATACAGATAAAGTAATAGCTAGATTAAATGAACTAGGTATTTTAACGGAGGTGTTATAATGTTTGATTTTTCAAGAGTTAATTGGGATAAAGTACAAGATAAAACAATAGAAACACTTATTATGACTTTTGAGTCGCTTATTGCAGTGTTTGTAGTTGGTTTGTTTTTAGGGTTATTATTATACTTAACATCTAATAGTAAGAGTGCATTTGGACGTGGATTTTATGCTGTTGTTACTGCAATAGTTAATATTTTCCGTGCGATTCCATTTATCATCTTAATTGTATTATTAATTCCGTTTACTAAGTTTTTAATTGGTACAATTATTGGTGTTCAAGCAGCGATTCCAGCACTTATTATTTCAGCAGCTCCTTTCTACGCTCGTTTAGTAGAAATTGGTCTTCGTGAAGTAGATAAAGGTGTAATCGAAGCAGCTCGTGCAATGGGTGCTAAAAACTCAACTATTATCTTAAAAGTTTTAATTCCAGAGAGTTTACCGGCAATAATTTCAGGATTAACTGTTACAGCAATTGCTTTAGTTGGATCAACAGCTATGGCAGGTGTTATCGGAGCTGGAGGTTTAGGTAACTTGGCGTACTTAGACGGATTCCAGCGTAACAACAGTACATTAACATTTGTGGCAACAGTATTAATCTTAATTATCGTATTTGCTGTGCAAATTCTTGGTGATACAATTGTTAAGAAAGTTGATAAAAGATAAATATGAAGAACAAGGTAGCATAGCTATCTTGTTTTTTTATAATTAAAAAACAGTTATAAACAAATAATGAACGATTTTATAAATTATTATGTATGGAAATTATAAAATATTAATGTTTTACGAATAATTGATACCAAAATAGGTTAAAAAAACTTCAAAATGTGGTAAAATAATAAAGACTGTTTAAAACAAGAAATTTATAAAATAAAAAGATAAGGAGTTAAATTTATGGTTATTCAATGGTTTCCAGGTCACATGGCCAAGGCAACAAGAGAAGTTAAAGAAAAGCTAAAACTAGTTCATATAGTTTTCGAATTAGTAGATGCACGTTGCCCTCTTTCTTCACATAATATGTACTTAGATGAAGTTGTTAAAGATAAGAAAAAAATAATTATTTTTAATAAAATTGATTTATGTGATAGAGCTGAGACAGCAAAGTGGAAAAGTTATTTTGAAAATAAAGGATATACAGTAGTCTATACTGATGCGAAAAATAGTAATAACTTGAATAAAGTAATAGATAAAGCTAAAGAAGAACTTGCAGAAAAAATTGCACGTCAAGTAGCTAAAGGAATTAAACCAAGAGCAATTAGATCTATGGTAATAGGTGTTCCAAACGTTGGAAAATCGACATTTATCAATAAACTAATTAAGAAAAATGTCGCTAATACAGCCAATAAACCTGGTGTTACGAAAAAACAACAGTGGTTAAAATTAAATAAAGATATAGAATTATTAGATACTCCAGGAATACTTATGCCGAAGTTTGATAATCAAGAAATTGGTAAAAAATTAAGTTTGATTGGTTCTATAAAGGATGATATTACACCACTTGATGATGTAAGTTTATATTTAATAGAGTTATTAAAAAATAATTATTTAGAGAATTTAAATAATCTTTATAAAATAAACGTGACAAGTGAAGATGAAAATGTGTTTATTATGGAAAAAGTAGCGGAAAAGAGATTTAAAAAAATCGGTGGAGATTATGATTATGATTCAACTATAAAGCTATTAATTCAAGATTTTAGAACACAAAAATTTGGACTTATTACATTAGATAATTATAGTGATTTATTAGAAAATGAGGAGCAAAATGAAAATTAGTGAGGTAAAAGAACTCTTAAATCAAGATAGTATTTCTGAAGAAATACTAAATGAGTTAAAAAAAGATGAGAGAAGTGGAGTTCAGAAATTACTTATAAGCTATGCTAAAAAGCAAGAAAAAAAACTTTTTTATAAAAAAGAGTATGAAAAAAAATCATTTTACGAAAATAAATGTTATAATAATGGTTGTAAGTATATTTGTGGAATAGATGAAGTAGGTAGAGGACCGCTCGCTGGACCAGTAGTTGCTGCCGCGGTAATTCTAAAAAGAGAAAGTTATTTCGAAGGATTAAATGATTCAAAGAAATTATCTGAGAAGAAACGTGAAGCACTATATGAACAGATAAAAAATGAGGCTGTTGCTTATACTATTTGTGAAGTTGATAATATTGAAATTGAAAAATATAATATTTATAACGCTGCGCGTATAGCAATGCAAAGAGCGGTTGAAAAGTTAGAAGTTAAACCGGACTTTCTACTTATAGATGCTATGCCGTTTGAAAATTATCCTATACCTAATTTTAGTATGGTAAAAGGTGATGAGAAGAGTGTATCTATTGCAGCAGCATCAGTAATGGCGAAAGTTTATCGTGATAATTTAATGAAAGAATATGCAAAACAGTATCCAAACTACGATTTTGAAAATAATGCAGGATACGGAACAAAGAAACATTTAGAAGGTCTAAAAGAGTATGGTGTTACACCAATTCATAGAAGAGACTTCGAACCAATAAAATCAATGTTACAAGGAGGAAAAAAATGAGTAATAACGGAATAAGTATTGCTAAAAATTTACAAAAGAACAATAGCCCGAAAAATAATAATCAAGCGTCTAAGAAAAATAATACTAGACCTAAGAATTCAAAAAAAGTTGTGGCTAAAGAGCAACAAAAT
>CALIWM010000424.1:0-3847 GCA_938046645.1 uncultured Gemella sp.
ACAATATTACATGTACATTAACGGTATCAATATCAGATACACACCAGATGCAGCGACTTTTAATAGCGCTTCGTAATGTTCCGGGTATCTCGGAGGTATATAGGGCCAGATCATAATGAGTATAAATATTAAACGAATTGAATGTGCTCCAATAGGAGAGAACACATACGTGGTAAAAGATGATGCTACTGGGCTTTGTGCGGTAATTGATCCAGGCTGTCACAGTGATTTAATTGATGATTTTATCGGAGGAGAGAATAAGTTAGTTTATATCATTCTCACTCATGCACATTGGGATCATATAGTTGCTCTTAATGAATACAAGAGCAATTATCCTAATTCAAAACTAATCGTTAATTTTGATGAACACGATATGATTACCGATTCATCAATCAATGGGACTAAGCAATATGCGAGTGAAGATATCGCTCTAGAAGCTGATATCTATGTTGCTGATAACGAAGAACTTATGCTTGGTAACACAACTCTTAAGTTTATTACGACACCCGGTCATACTAAGGGCGGGATGTGTATTCTTGCTGATGGAAATCTGTTCAGCGGTGATACTTTGTTTTTCAAGAGTGTCGGAAGAACAGATTTATACGGTGGAGATTGGGGGCATCTCAAGGAATCAATTCAGAATAAGCTCTTTAAACTAGATGGTATGACTATTGTGTATCCAGGTCATGGACCATCAACAACTATTGAATTAGAGATGAGGGAAAATCCTTTTGTATAGATTGTATGTTAATGGAATATATAACGAACATCACTATTCTGAGTTAGCTCGCGAGTTTTTTGCTGACGATGAATATGAGGTTATACCAATTAATATAAAAAATGCAGAAAATTTAGCACTTGGTGATTGCAGTCTGATTTTTAACGCTGATTTGAGACAAGATAGAGATTGTATAAAACGCGATATATTTAGAACGCTATCTGAAATTACTGGCAAATCTCCTGATTGGGGAACTCTGACAGGCGTCAAACCTCTAAAGCCTGCGATGAATCTCTATCTAGATGGATATGATTTTTCCGAAGTAGAAAAGGGCTTATCTGATATATATATGGTTTCAGATGGCAAAAGAAAACTTATAGATGAGATTCTAAGATATCAGATTGAAAATGTACCTGTTGCTGACAGTAACAAATGGTCAATATACACTAGCGTTCCATTTTGCCCTAGCATCTGCTCATATTGTTCATTCGGTTCTGAGCTTGCTAGAGGTAAATCAATTCTCAGATATCTTCCGGAGCTTAAAAAGGAAATAACTGAATGCGGCCGGCTCTTTAGTGAAACTGGAAATAGTATTGAAAGTGTGTATTTTGGTGGCGGCACTCCAACGTCTCTGAATTCTGTGGAACTTATTTCTTTATTTAATTCAATAGAGCACTCTTTTGACATTAAACTGAGAGATATGGAAACGACAGTTGAAGCTGGTAGACCAGATACGATAGATAAAGATAGATTAAGCGCAATAAAGGAATTTGGCGTTAGGCGAATTAGTATCAACCCTCAATCGATGAATGATGAAACGCTTAAGAAAATCGGTCGATCTCATTCAAGTGACGACATAAGAAATGCATTCAAACTTGCTCGTGAATATGAATTTGAGGTTATAAATTCCGATGTTATAGCTGGTCTTCCAGATGAAACAGCTGATGATATCGAAAACACTATTAAGAAGTTAATAGATATAGGTGCTAACAACATTACCGTGCATACATTATCTGTAAAACGAGGCTCTAAACTCAAACAGGAAGATCCCGATTATCATTTGAGAGGGATTAGAGAGGTAGAGACGATGTTAGAAAAAGCATCTAATATACTTCATGCAGCTGGTTTTGTACCTTATTATGTATATAGGCAGAAGCATCAGATGGGATCGTTTGAAAACACCGGTTGGTGTATCCCTGGCCTACATTCTTTGTATAACATAAGGATTATGGAAGAGATGCAGACAATTATTGGGCTCGGTGCAGGAGCGATTGGAAAGCGTTATTTTCCATTAGAGAACAGGTTAGAACGAATACCTAATATAAACGACTATAGAATGTACGTAGAACGGATTGATAACATCATCGCTAGAAAGCATAAATATTTTGATTAAAAGCACTATTTAGGAGGAGATTATGGCAATAAAAGCACCAAAAGGAACCAAAGACACAATGCCTAGGGATTCATACAAAGTGCAATATATCGAAAGAGAGTTCTCGGAACTTTGCCGCCTTTACGGTTTTGGAGAAGTGAGAACACCTATGTTTGAAAGTACTGAGCTTTTTAACAGAGGCGTTGGGGAGACTACTGATATAGTACAGAAGGAAATGTACACATTTGAGGATCTTGGTCATCGCAGCATAACTTTGAAGCCTGAAGGAACTTCTCCTGCTGTTAGAGCGTTTATTGAAAGCCACGACTATGCAGAAATGCAGCCAACTAAGTATTATTATGATACGCCTTGTTTTAGGTATGAGAGACCACAAGCTGGTAGGCTTCGCGAATTCCACCAGTTTGGTGTCGAGAATTTCGGTACTCCAGATATGATGGCTGATGCTGAAGTCATAGCACTTGCATCTGATTTTATTAAAAAAATTGGAATTGAAGAGATAAAAAATAATTTTAAAATTATTATTTTAGTTTTAGTTGGTGTTATAATCTTTATTTTTTATCTTAATTTTGTAACTTTTAAAGGAAATTTAAAAGGTGAAAAAATTCTTTATGTAAAAATGGATGGAAGTCGTGGAAGCATTTTGAAAATAGATAATAAATATTTAAAAAATCAGGCATCCATAAAAAATACAAAAAATTTTGAATATGGGACTTATTTGATAAACTTTGATGTAAAAAGAATTACGACAAAAAATAATTATACAACTTTTGATGGAAAAATAATTGGTTGGAAAGAGTCAAAACTAAATATTTTTAGAAAATATATTTTAAATATTTTTGACGATTTATTTTTGACTGAAGACAACCTCTACGCTTTTTCAAAAGCAGCGATTTTAGGAGAAAAATCTGAAGTTTCAAAAGATATGAAAGATAAATTCAAATATACGGGACTTGCACATTTAATTGTGATTTCTGGAACGCATATTTCCCTTGTCATCATTGGAATTGTCAAACTTTTGGACATGATTTCGCTGGCATATCGTCCAAAATATATTTTTGCTCTCGTTATTTTGACATTTTACTGTGCATTGATAGGATTTTCTCCAGGGATTTTAAGAGCTTATATCATGGGTGCGATGATGATTTTAGCGAGAATTTTATTTGAGAAAGAAGAGAGTAAAAAATCACTTTTAATATCGTTTGTTGTAAATGTTGTACTAAATCCTTATTCGATTTTTGATATTTCAATGCAGCTTTCTTATATGGCGGTAATTGCTATTATCTTTGTGTATCCACCAATAAAAAAATTTTTTGAAAAGTCAATTTTTTCTAAAATAAAAAATGAAATTTTAAGAAATACTGTTGACTTAATGTTTTTAAGTTTTGTAATCCAATTTACGAGTATTCCTTTATTTTTATATTATTTTCAAAAATTGCCATTATTTTCTTTCTTATTAAATATAATTGGTGTGCCAATTGGAACGTTTGTAATTCAAATTTTATTTTTTATAATGCTTGTAAATATATTAAAAATAACATTTTTAAATTCAATTTTAGTATTTATCACAAAAATTGTTTTTGGTTCATTTGAAGGATTTATTTACGCTGGAAGTAAAATTCCGCTGCTTCAAATTGGAGTTTCACAAAAATTTTCGATTTTATTCATTTTTAGTTTTTATATAATTTTGTTTATTAAAGTTTTCAAAATCATTCCATTTTTTATATTTGATAAAAAAT
>CALIWM010000425.1:0-3384 GCA_938046645.1 uncultured Gemella sp.
ATAATCGAAAACTATCAAAATGAAGATGGTTCTATCACAGTACCAGAAGTTCTTCGCCCATACATGCGTGGAATCACAAAAATTGAAAGAGACTAGTTTTGTGCCCTATTAAATATAGTTTTTCTTTTCATGATAAATGCCAAGAGAGTATAATAATCTCTCTTGGCATTTCTTAATTTTATTAACGTTTAAAAAGTAGTGAATTAAGGATCTCTCCTATCAATTCACTACTTTTTATGTTGCAATATAGACTACATATCTATTTGAGTTTTTTCAAACTTATCTAATGCTTGTAAATAACCATCCGTTGCTGTAACGTGCCAGGCTAAACTTACTTCCCTAAAGTTATTCAACCAATTTAGTACTTTTCTTAATTTCGCTGGATTATTAGCAAACACAGTCTGGGCTTTATTTTCTAATTCTGTTATTCTGCTATTGACTGCAGCTTCATCAATATTCCCACTTACTTTGGGAATATCTATATAAGGTATTTTGTTTTGATTATATAATCTCCATCCAGGACTCTTAATTGGATAATAATGGTTATGATCCCCATGATTTACTATCATTTGTCCATCTTGCACCTGAATATGTTCAACTGTTGTATTCATACTGCTTGCCAATGCTGTTATTTCTTTTTCGAAATCTCCTTCTAAATCTGAGCTCATCGCTGGAACAGTTATTTCACTAAGTGCAATACGTTTAACTACTCCGTTATAGTTAAATACTAACGTGTTACTCTCAACTGAAATATCACTGACATTTATTCCATAGAATAAAGCAATATAATTTTTCTTGCTATCTAATGTTGCTCTATCTTCAGTTGTTGTTACTTCACCTTTCTTAGCTAAAAATTCTTTTGCTTCTTCTAATTGTTTGGCTGATAAATCAGATTTTTTAACAAAGTGATTATGATCACCATGTTTTACAATATAGCCATCTCCCTCTTCACTAACTATATTGTTCACATCAAATACAAATTCATGTTCTTCTGTCTCATTATGTTTTGCTACTTCTGAAGTATGCTCAGCTTCTGTATTAGAGTGTTCAGTATCTGAATTTTCTTTATTAGCAACTTCATTAGTTGGCTCAACTAAATTATCTTTAACTTGTTTTCTTATTTCATTTAATTGTTTTTCTAATTCAATTTGTTTATTTCTACTTTGGTCTACACTATATGACATGTCTAAATAAACAACACGTGCTTTTTGTTTTAATTCATCAGCAACTTCTGGAGTTAATTTTTTCTCTTCTTTAAGTTTCAATATCTCTTCTTGTAATTTTTCTGCTTGTTCTGTAATATAGTCTGCAGATAAAGTATAATTTTCTTTTATATCCCCACCTTCAACTTTTTCAAAATTATTCATTATTCCTTTTGGAATATTTCCATCACTTGGAATTTCTAACTCTTCTTTTGGAATAGTATTGTGACTTATATCTAGGTATTCTAAAGTTTTATTTTTTTCTTTTAATGCTAATGTAGATACATAATTATTTGACATCGTTAAGTATTTCAATGCTGTAAGATTATTTATATTTTCCATTGATCTAATAACATTGTTATTAATCGTTAAGTTAATTAATTTATCTTGTTTATTAGATGGAAATTCACTAATTTTATTGCTACTAGCATCTAGATTTTCAAGGGCAGATAGTTTATTAATGTTGTTAATCTCTTCTAATTTATTGTTTTTAATTTCTAGACTAGTAATTGTACTATTCTCAAAATCTAAACTATCAATCTTATTATTGTTAACTTCTACACTTTCTAAAACTTTAGCATTTTTCAAATGAGATAATGTTGTTATTTTATTATCATTTGCCACTATTTTTTTCAACTTAGGTAAGTTAGAAACAACACTCAAGTCCCTTATATTAGTATTATTTACCGTTAACTGTTCTAAATTATCATTTTTTAAAGTCGCTAGTTCTAACCCACTATTATTAGATAAGAATAAACGTTCTAATTCATTTTTATTACTTAATACATCTAATTTTGTAATATTATTATTTTCAAAACTAACTGCTCTTAAATGATTCAAATCTTTCAGAGCTGAGATATCTTTAATTTTATTATTGTCTAAATTCAATGACTCTAAGTTAGTAAGATATTTTAGTACATCAATATTTTCAATATTATTTCCTGCTGCAGAGACTAATTTCAAGTTCGGATAATCTTTTAAGAACGAGATATCTTGTATATCATTTTCAGAGAAATCGATCCCTTCTAATGTTGGTATATTTTTTATAAATGAATAATCTTTAATACCTGT
Organism: uncultured Gemella sp.; assembly: GCA_938046645.1. Lineage (GTDB taxonomy): Bacteria > Bacillota > Bacilli > Staphylococcales > Gemellaceae > Gemella. Next base: position 2,274 of record CALIWM010000425.1, read on the forward strand.
TCTTGATACGTATAATTGTTTCAATTTTTTAAATTTATAAACAGGTGTAATGTCATCGATAGAAGTATATCCAATACCTAGAACTTCAATATTTGGCATAAGGTCCAATCCATTTCTTTTAAGTGGGTCTTTATTTTGACCTATGTTTAGATACTTAACAGTTTTCAACCACTCTTTCATTTTTTCTACATTTGATTCATGTGCAGGAAAATCAGTGTCTGCAGAAGCATGTTGAATATCATGTATAATATCATCATCAAATCCTAATTTTTTCAGCGTCTCAGCTCCTGAATTATTATGTGAATCTACTAGAGGTTTAGATATGTCTATATCTTTAACTAATATAGTATGGCTATGATCTCCATGTGGATACACCAACGCTTTTCCTTCTGCTGTTTCAATTAATTTTATAGAACCTTTATCTATATTTAATTGTTTAGCAACATAATTAATTTTTTCTTCGATTTCTTTATCTTCTGAAGAAGTTTCATTTTTCCCTTCTGTTGAATTTTCCGGTGCCTCTGTGTTAGTAGTTGTAGAATTATTACTTGTAGAATTGTTGCTTGTAGAATTATTTTCTTCGTTTATTTTATTATTATGATTGCTTATCTCAGCACTATCATTAACATTTATATCTTTTAACAACTCCGTTTTTCCATTGTAGGAAATTGCATCTCCGTTTGGAGTAATAGTATAAGTAAATTTATCCTTTCCTATATTATTTTTTTGAGAAAGATAATTAATTTTATCATTAACTTCTTTTTCTAACTCGGCGTACTCTTCTTTAGCCTGATTCAGATATTGATGAGGAATAAGTTTTTCAAATTTAGAATTTACTAGTTGCTTATAAAATATAAAGTGTTGATGCCCACTATGAACTACAAGAAATCCTGTTGAAGTTGGTGTTCTTACACTATCTTCAGATAGTTTAAATCCATCGCTAGTTTCAAATTGAACTCCAGCAAAAGATAAAACGCTAGGCCTTACAACCGTTTCTTCTGCTTTTGGCTTCTCTTCATTTTTCACTTCAGGTAAAGTAGGAGTAGGAATAACTGAAGCTGGTTTAACAGTTTCAACAGGTTTCTCTACTTTATTCTTAGGAATATAGTGG
>CALIWM010000426.1:0-4995 GCA_938046645.1 uncultured Gemella sp.
CTGTGCGGGGGTGACTCGACAAAATCGATTTCTCCGAAATCACGATTTTTGAGTCCCTCCCTTATTTTAAACACATACCTTTTAGTATATTACAAAATAGCGAAAAATTCCAATAAGAAGGAAGGAAAATTCTGGAATTTTTAAACGGAAGCATGTAGTATAAAATTATGTTTAACATAGAAAAATTTGAAAGTATTAGATTACATGTTATAATTAGATGATATTTGATTAAATTAAGAGAAAGTTGAGATTTAAGATGAAATACGATGTGATTGTGATAGGTCTTGGTAGTGCGGGGCTTATGATAGCGGATAGACTTAATGATAGTGGTTTAAAAGTATTAGTTCTTGAGCAAAATAGACGTGCGGGAATAAAACTGCTTTTAACAGGGAATGGACGTTGTAATGTAATGAGTAGTGACAATGCAGAAGATTTTGTCGCGGCTGTACATAATGGTAGATTTTTAAGAAGTGCATATCACAAATATAATGTTAAGAAGTTCTTTGATAAACATAATTTGAAGTTAAAACAAGAAAACAGAAGGTTATACCCAGCGAGCGAGAAATCTAGAGATGTTGTTAATGCATTTAAAATAGACCATGCGAAGATTAACTACAAAGAGAAAGTAGAAGATTTAGTATTCGAAGATGACAAACTAGTAGGTGTAAAGACAAATGTTGATACGTATTACGGGAAGAATATCGTAGTCTGCGCTGGAGGAAAAACATACCCTCAGAGTGGAAGCGATGGTTCATTACATAGAATTTTAAAAAAACATGGTGTGAAGATTACTAAAATATATCCAAGTGAAGTGGCCTTAGTTTTTGAAGACTTTAGAGAATTATCTGGGGTTGCATTACAAAATGTAAGAATGTTCCATAAGAAAAATGAGAGAACTGGAGACCTTCTGTTTACGCATAAAGGATTAAGTGGGCCATTATCAATTTCTATGGGAGAATTTGTGGCTCGTTATCCAGAAGATAAATTTTATCTAGACTTTTATCCTGACCTAAATGAGGAAGAGCTTTTTGCTAAACTATGGGAAGATAATAAATTCTTACAAGGAAAATTACCGAAGAGTTTTTATAATTTTATGATTGAGAAATATTTTCCAGAAAATGTTAGTAAAAAAGAGTTAAGAAAATTTGTAACGAAAATCAAACGTTATGAGTTGGTTGATGTTAAGACGATGCCATTAGAATATGCCTTTACTACTGCAGGTGGGGTAGATCTTAAAGTAGTAAGTCCGAAGACATGCAGTCATAAAAAGATAGAGAATTTATATTTTGCAGGGGAAATCTTAGATTTACATGGTGAGATCGGTGGTTACAATCTTATGGTTGCATGGTTCACAGGAATGATAGTGGCAGATGCAATTAAAGAGAAGTATGGAATAGAATAAAAATCAGCACTAATAGTGATATCTTAAGTCTCTATTAGTGTTATTTTTTGTTTACTTTTATTAGAAGTGATAGTATAATAGTTTTATTGAATTTAAAGATGAAAGGTAAAGACAAGTGAAAAAACATTTTAAAAAAATATTAGCGACACTATTGATTTTAGTAATTGTTGCATTTGGTTTTGTTGGGAACTATTTTTATAACTTTGGATTGAATCCGAAGGTTGATAAGAGTGCTATCGTTAATCAAGATAGTGATGGAAGTAAAGAAGATAAAACAGCATTAAACAAGTGGTTTGATGAAACGAAGCAAACGGTTGAGATGGAGTCTGTTACTAAAAATAAACTTGTAGGATATAAATTTGTTAATCCGGATGCTAAAAAATGGATATTTGTAGTTCATGGATATACTAGTGATGCTAAGAAAATGGTTAATTATATTAAGAAATTCTATGATATGGGTTATAGTGTCTTTGCACCAGATTTAATAGCTCACGGTAATAGTGAAGGTGAGTTTATTTCTATGGGTGGTTATGATTCTGATGATTTAGTTAATTGGGTAAAGAAAATATCATCAGAAAATAACAATGCTGATACTGCATTATTCGGAATTAGTATGGGGGCGGCTACTGTAATGAATGCAGTAGGTAAGGATTTACCATCTAATGTAAAAACTTTTATTGAAGATAGTGGTTATGTGAATTTAAAAGTAGAGTTCACATATCAGTTGAAAAAATTATTTAATTTACCGAGTTTCCCTGTAATTCCGGCTGCAAATACAGTGACGAAGATAAGGGCTGGATATTTCTTTGGAGATGTAGATGCAACAAAAGCATTGAAAGAAACTAAACTTCCAGCATTAGTACTACATGGAGAAGAAGATGGTTTTGTTCCGTTAGAACATGGGAAAGCTGCTTATGATCTAATAACTTCAGAAAAAGAATTCCATAGTTTTCCAGGAATGAAACATGTTCAGGCTGAAAGAAAATTCAGAGAACAATATTGGAATATTGTAGGGGAATTTTTAAAGAAACATTTTGAATAAAAGAAAAAAGACGATTGACCTTAAATCAATCGTCTTTTTTGAGGAATAATTTTATGAAGAGCTTAGTTTAATATTATTAGTTACTCACCGATAATAACTAATTCTTTGTTAAGTTTGTTTAAAACTTCACAACCATCTTCCGTAACAAGAACTAGGTCTTCGATACGAACGCCGAATTCTCCTGGAAGATAAATACCTGGTTCGATAGAGAAAATCATACCTGGCTCGCATTTAGTTTCATTGATGCTAGAAATATCTCCATATTCATGACATTCTAATCCAATGTGATGACCTGTACGGTGTGTGAAAAATTCTCCATATCCTTTTTCTGTAATATAATCACGACAAGCCGCGTCTATATCGCAGAATCTAACACCTGGTTTAACAGCGGCAACTCCTCGTTTTTGAGCTTCTAATACTATTTCAAATATTTCACGTGCTTTTTTGCTTGGTTGTTTCCAAAATACAGTACGTGTCATATCTGAACAATAATTGTCTTTAATCCCGCCCATATCGATAATTATAGCATCGCCTGGTTTTACATATCTATCTCCTACAGTACCATGAGGATTAGCCCCATTAGCACCGTAAGCGATAATAGGATCGAATGATAGTCCATCAACTTTTAATTCTTCATGAATAGCAAGTAAATCTTTAGCTACATCTTTTTCTGATTTTCTTTCAGAAATACTATTTATAACTCTTTGGCAAGCCGCGTCGTTTAGAAGAGAAGCACGGCGCATAAGTTCCTTTTCTTCGTCGTCTTTAATCATGCGAACACGATCGACGATTTGAGATACATCTACAAATTTGTTTTCCGGTAGATGATTCATAAGAGGTAATAGGAATCGAGCAGGAAGAACTTTATCTATACCTACAACAGAACCATTTGGTATAATTTTTGCAAGTAGTTCAATAGGATTATCAGTATCAGAATAGACTACTTTTTCTAATCCTAAATCTTTTTCAAGTGGGAAAAGAGCATTGATGAATAGTTTATGATTACCATTTTCATCAAGTAGTACTGCAAAAAATCTTTCGCCTGGATGCTCTAAGTATTCAGTTAGATAGAAAATTGAATAAGGATCGCTAATTAAAGCTTGGTTGATTCCTTGTTGTTTCATTTTTTCTAAAATTTTGTTAGTTCTTGAAAGTTTCACTTTTCTCTACTCCTTTTTTGTCTTATAATCTTTAATATAATTATATCACTAATATTAATCGATTGCAAAATTGTTAGATAGATGATTATTATAGATTTTAAGAAAGTAATTGAATATTAAAAAAGGTTGAGATATAATAGAAGATGAGTATAAATATCGCTAATTAATTTATTTTTAAGAAGTAAAAAATAAAACTGTTATGCGATACAAATAAATTGTAAACAAATACACAACAGGAGGTATTATTATGGGGGAATTAAGGAGTTTATATCCTGAAATTAAAGAAAATTTCTCTAAAATGTTAAAGGTCGATGAGACCCATACTATTTATTATGAGGAGAGTGGGAATCCTCAAGGTGTTCCGGTAGTTTTTTTACATGGTGGACCAGGTTGTGGAACATCGGAAAGTGGTAGACAATATTTCGATCCAGAATTCTATCGAATTATATTATTTGATCAAAGAGGAAGTGGAAAGTCTACGCCCCATGCATGCTTAGAGAATAATGATACTTGGCACATTATTGAGGATATGGAGAAAATAAGGGAAGATTTAAACGTTGATAAATGGCTAGTATTTGGAGGAAGTTGGGGTTCTACTTTAGCTCTTTGTTATGCTATTAAACATCCAGAGCGCGTGTTAGGTTTAGTATTACGTGGTATTTTCCTAGGACGTAGAGAGGATATATTATGGATTTATGAAAAAGGTGGTGCGAGTAATATACACCCAGAAGCATTCGAGAGATATGAAAGTATAATACCTAAAGATGAACGTCGTGATATGGTTCGTGCGTATTATAACCGTCTAACAAGTAAATATAGGGAGATAAGAGAAATCGCGGCAAAAGAGTGGAGCATGTGGGAAGGGAGTCTTGTTACACTTAATCCAGACCCTAACTTGGAACAAAGTTTTGGTGATATTCACTATGCAGTTTCAATGGCGACTATTGAATGCCATTTTTGGATGAATAATATGTTCTGGAATGACGATGATTGGATATTAAATAATATCGATGCTATAAAAGATATTCCTACAACAATAACTCATGGACGCTATGATGTTGACTGCCGTGTTGTAGGTGCTTATGAATTAAGTAAAAAGTTAAATAATTGTAAATTGGATATTGTTATAGCTGGTCACTCAGGAGGAGAACCGGCGATAGTGGATTCGTTGGTAAAAGCAACTGATTATTTCAAAGATTTATTAAAATAATAACAATAGCATATAGACTATAGATGTTGATTCTATAGTCTATATTGTTTTTTAAGGAGAATGGTTGAATTTTAAAAATCTAGGGGCTGGCCCAAAAGACCTAAATTTTAACAAAGTGCATATGAGAACTCATAGACGCAGTGGTTTATTGATATCTAAATTCGCTTTATAAAAGCTTTTT
>CALIWM010000427.1:0-2087 GCA_938046645.1 uncultured Gemella sp.
TTTTCTTGATTTTGTATCAAAACTTTACAAGTTGCAAGCAATGCTGTTGTATGTCCATCATGTCCACAAGCATGCATTGTGTTGGGAATAGTAGATTTATACGAAGTATTTTTTGCATCGTTTATAGGAAGAGCATCAAAATCTGCTCGAAAAGCGATTGATTTTGAAGAATCTTGTCCTTTAATTCTTGCGACTACACCATTCAAGCCAACGTTTGTTTTAATATTAGTAATTCCAATTTTTTCTAAATATTCTTTAATGAATCTCGCTGTATTTTTTTCGTTAAATGAAACTTCAGGATGCATATGCATATAACGACGAAGTTCAATCATTTCTGGATAAAATTTTTCAAGTTCATCTTTTATAATTTTTTCAATCATAAAAACCTCCAGCTTACTTTTTTTAATTATAAATACAATTATAGCACAAATATTTTAATAAATAGAGGATTGTTATAGAAAATGTTTTCAATTATTTTTTATTTTTGATATAATATGGGTAAAATAGACACTAGTAAAACTCAATTCGGGGGTGGGAGCATGGATACATTAGATTAATAGAGAGATTTTATTAAAAAGGAGTTAATGTATGCAAATATTAAATATTAAAAACATAGAGTTTGAAAAACAAGGAAAGATATTATTTAAAATTGAAAAATTGAGTATAAACACTGGTGATATTATTGGTTTAATAGGTAAAAATGGTTCAGGGAAGACAACTCTGTTAAAATATATAGATAAATTTCTTAAAGATGGAAATAACATTTCATCAGAGTTTTTAGAATTTGGAGAAAATTCTCTTCTTAAAAAAAGTGGAGGGGAAGTTGTTGTAAACAAGATTAGAGGTAGTTTATTGTCGAATGTTGAGTTATATTTACTAGATGAACCATCAACGTACTTAGATTATAATAATGCCAACAAAATAGCTGGTCTTATAAAAAGAACTCCAGCGACTTTTTGTATAGCAAGTCATGACAGAAACTTTCTAAACAATGTTTGTACTAAGTTATGGATAATCGAAAATAATACCGTGAGAGAATTTAATGGAAATTATCATGAGTACAAATTTCAAGAAGAAATTGAAACTACTGAGTATGAAGCCGAACTGCAAAAGTACAAAAAAGAAGCTAAGAAGATAAAGAAAAGCATCCAAGAGATGAAAGAAGAACAGGGGAAAAAATCTGGCAAGCCAAAGAATATGAGTGGATCAGATTATAGAATTATAGGTGTAAAAACTAAAATTTCACAAAATCAAAAGAGATTACAGAAGAAAATATCAAGACAAGAAGATAAGCTACAGGCTAACATTAAACCTAAGCCGTTAAAAGATAAATATGATATTGAATTTTTAGAGATATTTAAAGAAACTCATAAGAAGAGTTTTTGCATTGACGAGAAAATCTGTGAAATAGATGGGAAAATTCTTTGGAATGCACCTGGTTTTACTTTTGCTAGTGGTGATAAGATTTTAATTAAAGGAAAAAACGGTTCAGGGAAAACTACTTTTTTAAAATATGTGAAAAATTCTATTCCTAAATCTTTGCAAGTAGCATATTTTGAACAAAATAACTTCGATATTTTTAAAGAAGAAAAAACATTGTTTGAATTTGTGAAAGAATCTACTACACTAGATGATATTGAACTGAGAAATATATTAGCTTTACTAAATTTCAGAGGTGACGATATTAACAAACAGATAAAAGTTTTAAGCAAAGGTGAGAAAGTTAAACTTTATTTCGTAAGTTTACTTTTCAGAAAAACGGATGTACTGTTATTAGATGAGATAACTAACTTTTTAGATGTTGTTGCGATAGAAGCGGTAGAGAAGATATTAAAGAAATATCCTGGTATATTAATTATGGTGAGTCATGATATGGAATTTATTAATAATGTTGCAACTAAGGTTATAAATATTACGAATAAAGAAGTACTGAAATTTGAATAAATTAGAAATTAACAGAACATTTTAGGATGAAAATTATGTTGAAAATTATTGTAGGTGCATTTTTAATATTGGGTTTTGTCTCGGCTGCGGTTGCTAGTGCGAGATGGAAAGAAAAGGATGAGAATGAATAAAAAGAAAAGTGG
>CALIWM010000428.1:0-3240 GCA_938046645.1 uncultured Gemella sp.
TGTGAAATGGAGCTAATACCAATAATAAAGCTCCTACAATGGTAAATTCAGCCATTGCAGAGAACATTTCATAGGTAATAAAGAAAATAGCACCAATAGCAAATAAACAGGCTACAATAGCTAAAATTAAGATAACAAATGATTCAGAAGTAAGTGATAACGCACTTACTGCATTACCAATGGTAGTAAACATATTACCAACATGTTTCGTTAGAAATGAACCTACATCGGCTACGCCTTGTCCACCGCTACCAATTTTACCGAGCATACCTGCTGTTGTTTGGAGCATGTTTACAAAGTCAGACCAATTCTTAATTAAAGCCCCTAAAAACATGAAATGAAGTGCTTTTATAACTAAATTATTTAAGTTATATCGTCCACTAGGAAAATATAATTCCCAGTTAGTCATAATAGAAATAATACACAATGATGTTAATAATACAATCATTGGTTCTTGTAATTGGTGGATGGCTGTTGATGAATAGTTAGCAATAGTATCACTAATTGTTTTAAAAAATTGATTAAAGGTTTCATTATTAAAGTTCATAGATTCACCACCTATTTTAGTTTAATAATATTTAGATCGTTATATTTGATATCTTGACTAGACATAGCTTGACCTGCTGTTTGGAAGTCGTTCGCTGCTTTTTGGTTCATTGCTGTGGCACCTTTTTTTTCAAGGTTCTCTAATTCTGAACGATATGTCGCTTGTTTAGTTTGGATAGCTTGAATTTCTGCTCGAGCGGTAGAAATTTTATTTTGCTCTGTTAAAATTGCATTTTGCAATTTGGCTTGTGCATATTGCCCTTGTGCAGTAGGTAATAATTCTTGATACCTGCGGATAGCCTCTTCATGTTTAGCTATTTCTGTTTGCTTAGCATTAATTAAAGTCGTTGCTTCTTGGTTGAGTTGTGTGTATTTAGCACGATTTTGTTCAATCATACCGCCTACTTGTGCGTATGTCATATTGTCAAAATCAAGATTTTCAAAACTTTGGAAGTTTTCTTTAAAAGCTGTTACAGAATCTTTGGTTCCATTAAATAAAGAACTCATATTGCCTTTTACACTAGAATATTGTTTTCGCAAGGCATCAATATCATCAGTAATAGGTTTGATATGCTTTAAACTGAGGTCTTGCATGTTCTTTTTTTGCAATTCTATTTGTGTTTGTAGTTTTTCAATCGTTTCAGTAGCTTTTTTGATTTGCTTAACAATTTGTGCATACACTTTAGAATCATGTACGGCATAGTAAGCATTTGCCTGTGAAACAACAAAACCTGTTACAGTAACCGCCCCAAAGACGGTTACTGCTATTAATTTTGTTTTTTTATCATTTTTTAGTTTATTCAGAAGGTCAAGAGGTAGTGACATAATTACTACTCCTTTCTTACGATACACCTTGATATTTGAGCCATTTATCTATAAATTCATCGGTACTTGATACGGATTTAAAAAATTCTTTAGCGGTATTTTGATCTTTCACGCTTGTGGCAGTAACAAAAGCACCTTCATAGCTTTTTTTATCATACTCTTCTCTAAGACCTAATCTAAAGATTCTAGAACCTAATTGTGATTTATAGAAATAATCTTCTTTAGCCTCTAAATTGGCTACGATTTCAATTTCAGTAGGGTTTAAGCCGAAGCGTTCATATAACTCTCGAGATACGTCATTCATTGTTGGATTAGCTAAGAAAATCTTTGTTTGCATGTTATTAGATAACAATGGAACAATATCAGGTGTGAAATCATCTAGATTTTGTGTAGCCATAATAACAGAAGCATTAAATTTCCGTAGTGTACGAATATAACTAATGATACGACTTAAAAATTCTGCATGGTTTAAAAACGCCCAACACTCATCAAGTACGATCATAGTTGGTGGTATTTTAGCGTTTGCTTGTGCATCTTTTTCTGAGTACCCTTGTTTTTTAAGTTCCTCTACAGCTAGATTAAACTCACTACTTAATTTACGCTGTATTCTGTGAAATAAATAGTCAACAACAGTACCTGCAATAGTAGGATTTTGTAATAGTCGTTCCATTTCAAATACTTGCCAACGACCTTGTCCGAGTTTATCTTCATTGGCATCAAATAAATTACCATACAAACCTTGTTGTAGTTGTGATTCACCAACGTCAGCGATTGTTAAATTGTGAAGAACACGTCTCCACATTTCATTTTGAACTCGCCTTCTTAAAATAGAAAGCGTTTTATCGCGATCGTCAATGTATCTAGATTCAATCAATGCTTTCTCTAAATCTCGCTTATCTACGTTGGTAACTTCTTCACCAATTGATTTAGCGTAGGTAGATAGCCATTCTAGAACCCATTCAACTTCTGAGTGGTCGTGAATTTCTGCTAGAGGTTTAAAAGAAATTGATTTAGTATCTTCTAATAGATTGTAATGATTACCACCCATAGCTAGTGTAGTCACTAGGGAAGAAGCCCCAATATCAAACGTATAAATTCGACTATTAGGGTATTTCATAAAATGAGCGGATATTGTATTTAATAATACGGATTTACCTGATCCAGTAGACCCTACAATAAGAGTATGACCGACGTCCTCTACATGCAGGGATAGGTTAAAAGGGAGGCTTTCTTGTGTTGTACATTTTAATAACGGTGGACCGTCTAAATGTTCATTGTAAGATTGACCTTCCCACATAGTCGTAATAGGGGCAAACGCTGTTAATGTTTCTGATGTTGTTAAAAACTTTCTTACGTTGCTTTGATAACAACTAGGGATTGTACCTAGCCATGCTTTTAATGCTTGGCTTTTTTCTACAAATGGATTGAAATTTTTATGACTGAAAATTTCTAGACAGAGCTTGGTGTCTGTTTCTAATTGCTTTTTATCTTCGTTTAAGAGTACAAGTGATACCGTTAAATAACCTAAGCCGATAGCATCTCGTTCGATAAGTTCAACGGCTTCTACAGCATCTTCTGCATTACTTTGGGAGATTCTGTCAACTTGCGTTGGATTATCATTACCGCTATTTTGATTCGTAATATCTGCTAATTGTGCAGTTGCTTTTTTTGAGGTAAACCAGTTACCGTCTGCAATTTTATTAGCCTCTTTAATTGCTTCTGATTTACTTAATGCAATATATCTCACAGAGTATCTAAATTCACTTGGTAAATAACGTAATGCATCAAATACATCAGTTGGGATTTCTTCTGGAAGTCCTTTAATACCGATTGTACTAATATATTTGTGACCTAATTTAGGTTCACGAC
>CALIWM010000429.1:0-6627 GCA_938046645.1 uncultured Gemella sp.
TCGTTATCTACAACACCTGCTCGACCTGTTCGAGCTGTAAGGCGAAACTTGACTTCTGTGTCACTAACTTTTTCATATTTAATTTCGGTCACAATTCCTGATAAAACATTTTCTTGTTTATTCTCCCCAACATCAAATACTCCAAAACCACCCTTTGTATTATCTGAAACAGAGATTCCCCATTTATCAGTCATTTCTTTCCGAACACTGTTCCAATAATGGGTAGTCCCATTTGAAAAGTCATTTAACTTTTTAACAGTGTTCTTGATTTCATCCAAATGGTCAAGAATCCTGTATTCCGTCGGAGCAGTCTGTTCTTCCGAACTTGAAGGACTTGTCTCTTTCTCTGAACTACTTGTCGAACTCACTTCTTCAACTTTACCTTTGCTATAACTTAAAGATGGAGCTTCCTGAGTTTTATTGGAATGTTGATTGTTGAAGAATAGGTAAACCCCTGCACTAAGCAATCCAATAAACAAAACAACTCCGATAATATATATAATAATTTTATTTCGTTTAGTCATAGAACTCTCCTTGTTTAAAATTGTTTGTGAGCATCTAAAAATTTATTAGTGACAATCTGACCATCTCTTAATTTTGTAGCATAAGAAACATTCAGAATTTGTTTTTCTAAATCATACTCACCTGTCACATAACCAAGTTGTTCTTTATTATCACTATTTGAAATAACAAACTCGTAAGCAACCTTATTTTTATCAGGTAATTTGCCAAGATTTATAGTAGACACTTCTACATTGTTTGTCTGAATTAGATTTTGTAGTTCTCTAATTTTACTTGATTTATCACCGAAGTATTTTTCTGATACCTCGTAAAATTGATACATCTCTGGGCTAGAGCTAGCTGTTGGATTGATTTTAGGGAAAGAAGAAATAGCCTCTCTAATTCTCTCTTCAACAACTCTTGTTGTGTTTTCATCTACTGTTTCTACTGTGTTTCCAACTGTAGAATTTTTATCAATGTTTTTTTGGTACTCTTCATCACTCAAAGGTTCTTTCCCTCCACTCCCGTTATCTTCAAATTGATAACCTTCGTTAGAGGACTTCGTGATAATTTTAGATGTTCCGTTCATATTTTTCCCATCATCTAATTTTTTATCTGTTTTTTTAACTGAAAGTTCTGTTTGAGAAGGCTTATCAGTGTTTTCTTTTGACGAACGCCCCAACATGTACCAACTTCCTCCTGCAAGAGCAACTACACAAAACAAACCAATTCCCCCATAAATCATTTTCTTTTTTCCTTTCATGACTTCTCCTTTTTATTTATAATATTTTTATTATATAAAACAATTATAACATAAAGTTGTATTAGATGCAATGTTTTTACGTTTTTATTTACCCATTGTTTTCGCATCGGGATTTGCAGTATACCCAACATCACCAGCATAAAAGAAACCTGCATTACATTGTGTTCCAACATCTGCCTTAGCTATTAAACGATAGTCCCAAGTATTTGGTTTGCCAATACTAGAGCCTGATTTAGGGGTATTCTGCTCGATAATCAATATATCTCCATTTTCAAACACATGAGAAACAATTCCTACGTGTCCTGCCCCAGCATTGCGTTCGCTAAAAGTTGCGCCTGCCTTTGGCTCATGTGTCACCTTTCCCCCAAAAGCACTAGCCATATTGCCTGCTACATCCCCTCCATTACCATTTGTATGAAGAAGATGGTCGCTACCCTTCATCCAGATATGCCATGCTAAAGTCGATGCCAACTCTGTACATTGTCCTGCATACTCCGAACTAAAACCAAAGTCAATCCAGCCATCATTATTTGGAGCAGTAAGAGAATTGGTATACACCCCACCATATTTCATTCCCAAACTTTCAGGATTGAGGGCGTAAGGTTTTAAATCGTCTGGGAGTTCATCTGGAGTATATGCAATCCCCCAACCTGAAGGCTGTTGATTGTGACTACCAGTCCCATCATTACCCCAAGCTCCTCCATCGGTTTTCTTGACCTTAGTCGTTTCAGAAGCGTTACAGTCTATGTTTTCAGTTCCTTTTTTATTACTCTTTTTACCCTTAACATCAACTACACTACTATTATTACTTGCTCCGTCAAATTTCCATTTAGAACTATCTGCTTTTTTATTATCTTTGTTAAAAACAGCATTCGCTTGTTTTGCCCATTCAGCACGTTCTGCATGGAACGATTGAGGTCTTTCATATGCCATTTGAAAATATTCAGATGCCAAAGCAGGGTCATCAGTGGAAATCAAATCTTCCACCTTACTGAAATTATTTTTACCTGTTCGAGAGAAATAGAGTTCTACTGCACGATTACCAAACTCAAGTCCCCAAACTGCATCAACTTGATTTTCAACTGCCCAGCCGTCCGAACCAGCACGTCCCTTCCACCATTTTGAATGAGAAAATTTTGAATATCCTGTAAACTGGAATAATCCTCCACCACCTTCTGCACCCGGATTTGCAGAGTTGTACGAAGAACCATCTGGTGTATTCATACCAGCTCTAACTCCACCTTCCATCACATCAGGAATAAAATTACTCTCTCCACGGACATTTGATAGAACTCCTACAGCGAAAGCTCCTGATGTCCCATAATCATTAACTAGTGTATCATAGATTTGTTTGGCAACTTTATACTCTTCTGTCCCTTCTGTCAACCAATCGCCTTGACCGCTAGCAGTTTGTCCATTGCTAGAGCCGTCTTTTTTAGTTTTTCCATTGTCTGATTTTACATGCGGTATACATTCAGTTTTGTCCTCTTGAACAACATATCCCCCATCTTCATTATCTGCATTAACAATTACTGGGGTTAAGGCTAGAACACTCAATACCACAACACATTTAAACGCTGTTTTTACTTTTTGATTTTTTTCCATATTAACCTTTCCTGAACTTTGAATTTGGGTTTAAAACCATTATACAACATATTCTTTCTCAAAAAAACTTTTCAATACTGAAAAAGCACCTATACTAAGTAGGTGCTTCTTATTTGCTATCATCAAACAAGAAAACATACGCAACCATTCCCACTAAAACAAATATTCCAATAGTTGCCAATGTCCCTTGATTCTGTGAAATCCACTGAGTTATGCCTTCGCCCAATTGCTGAAACCATCCTCCTATACCATTAATAATACTCTCAATCCACTCATACATCTCTCTTTCCTTCTTCTATTGTTCTGCTTTTTTAGGTTCGGATGGCTTTTGCTCTTTATTTTCTTTCTTGGTCTCGTCATTCTTTTTAAATAAATTAGACAAATCAGTATTCGATAACTCTCCAACAAACTGAACAGCCGACATCTGACCTACATTTGTATTTTTAGAAATCTCAGAGAAAGGTTGCGCTGTTACATTGTAGATTAACACACTCTGCTTTTCTGTTTTTGTTACGGGAACAAAAACGTAGTAAGTAATATCTCCTTGCTTACCAGCGCTTTCAACTTTCGCATCAGTAGTGTTATCTGTCTTTTTCATCTTGATTACCGTTTCAGATAGGTCTGATACTGGAAAAGCAATAACATTACCAACTACCCCATAGTCAGATTGGTCTTCCTTGTTCAATTTTGGAAATCCTGTGTTCACATAATTAGAAACCAAATCAGGAGCAGTAGTCACATTCGCAAGTTCTGTCTGAACTTTATCAAGCTCGCTTTTATCAGTCAAATTAACAAGTGTTTTAAAAGCGTTAGTCCAGTCAGCACCTAACTTAGTGTTTGTTTCAGTAATAGAAGTTAAAAATGTGTATTTTGAAGCCAACTTTGTATTGTCTTCTTCAAAAATCTTGTCTCCTGAACCCGTGCTGAAAACTTGATTAAGAAATTTTGAGATACCTGTACTATCAGATAACGCATTCAACGAAGAGGTCAATGCTTTGATTTGTCCATCCTTGGAACTGTCTACCGCCTGTTGAAAAGGGGCTGTCTGAACTTTATCGGCTACGTATACAGAACTTTGTTGAGGGGCTGTCATACGTCCTCCAACAAAAGCCCCCATCAACAATACAATACCAGTAAAACCAGCAATAGAATATATAATAATTTTTTTCTGTTTAGTTTTCTGTTCTTCTGTTTTCTTTTTTTTCTCTTTTACAATACTAGATAGTTTTGCCATTTTTCTATATTCCTTTTTATTCTTTTTCTACTTGCCAAAATGCTTCGATAAACATTGTGGCTGTATCAATAGGTGTTACAAATTCTTTAGGCAATGGAAGAGATATCAAAATATCCCCTGCTGATAATTGTACCATTGAACCTTTTGTTCTATAGACACTATCCAAAACCTCACCTAATTTATCAATTTGAGGTAATTCTGTTCCTTGAGCAAGCTCGTATGTATACAATACAGAGGTCGCGCCGACAATAATACTCTTACGTGTCGCTTGAACTTTTTTAGTTGTTACAAAAGCATCAAGTGAACTTGCCGTTCTTTTACCCCATTGAAATGCCTTTGATTGAATTGACTTGATTTTTTCTTGGTTGTCCACAAATAAACTTAGCGGGAAAACCGTGTCAAGGTCATCTCTTTCAACGTACTGTTTAACAACCTCTTGAGAATGGTCAAATTTATTATCAACTCTCAGCCAAGCTCTAAAAATCAAGAACTTTCTGTCGTCAGATATGACACCACCCCCAAATTTTACTTCTCCATTCAGAACTGTTGTACCTGCGTTTTCAAGTTGCTCGGTCATCTTTATTACAGATTCTCGACTATCAATTCGAGTAGGTAATTCGATTACAATTCTATATTGTTGACGAATTTCTCCTCCCTCTAAATTTTCTCTCGTATTCACAAAGACTTTCATCTTTTTTAATGCAATCAGACTCTCTTTCTCAACTTTATCCTTCAAACTCATTGGTTTCGAGCCTTTACCATCTCCAGAATTGCTTCTTCGTATTTCAAGCAGTTTATCATCAATGCTCAAACTATCAACTAGAAGCATTTTGGTAATTCTGGCAATCCTATCATTGGCGATTACATTGCGCTCAAAACTTTGATTTCTCCGTATTAAACTAAATAGGTATACAGCTATGCTAATTACTGTGAACCATATCAAATAATTAAATATCGGAGACAACCAATCATGAAATGCTAACAACCCCCCAACAAAGTCAATTTTAGGAAGCTCAAAATTTGGTAGCATATTTTGAAAACCGCCACTAGTAGCATCGGCAGTAGTAGCAGTTGCGTTAGTAGCGGTTTCAGAGTTTTGTGTATTTTGAGCTATATAATATAATAGGCTTCTGATGGCATATGTTATAATTCCAGAAATTGCACTAAATATCAGTCCATATTTTATACATTTCCTTGAATTGAAGGATAAATTCGAGTAAGGGTATTTATCATCTGACAAATCTGCTTTGATTGCAAATTGTTCAAAATTCATTACTGCCATTTTACTCTCCTATTTGAATACTCCAGTTTTGCTTTCGCGAGCTGATTTTAGAGTTTCTGATTTGATAAGAATTGTTTTTCCTCCACTTGTAGTAGCTAAGGCATTTCCATCATTATCAAATTCTGTGATAGTAGCATTAGCGCTTGAACCAGATACTGTAACATCTACACTATCTCCAACTTTGAAACCATAATGATTTTTCGCAGTATATTCGTTAGAAGTATTAGAAGAATCGGATTTTACAGTAGCTGTTTGAGTAGTTTGTTGAGTATTCCTTTGTTTTTGATTACTATTCCCTTGCATCGCAAACCAAATTGCAGTTCCAGAGATTAGAACTAATACTGTGATTCCTGTTGCAATTGCAGGAATCAGTGGAAATTTAGGTTTTTCATTTTTTGAAGAAGCTCCTTCTCCTTTTTGTGACTTTTTTACTTCTACAAGTTCCTCATCTTCATCGTCGTCTTCGTCTTCTTCATCAGGGTCGTCAAAGTCCTCTAAATCTTCTTCCTCTTCATCAGAATTTGATTTTTCTTTCTTTTTTTTACCAAATATATTTAAAAACAATTCTTTGATACCAGTTTTACTCTTAGATTTATCTTCTTTGGTATCCTTGGATTCAGATTCTTCATCTTCCTCATCTTCAGCGTCTTCTAAATCATCGTCGTCGTCTTCTTCATCAGGGTCGTCAACATCTTCTGATTCATTTTTTTCCTCAGATTCTTCAATCTCATGCTCTTCGTCATGATGGGTTTCTTCAGAAGTTGACTCTACTTCATCTTCAACAGACTCAACAGCAGTATGTCGTTCAGCGTCTTCCTCAGAAGACGATTCAACACTAACTTCTTGAATATCTTCAGCATTTGATTTAACCGATTGAGGTTGAGTGGCTTGTTGAATTTGTGGTTGTATCATTTCTGCTTGCTCTATAAATTCAGCATACTCTTTTTTTGTATCCACAAATCTCAACATCTTTGCAATAGATTCTGGTGTACTATCTTCATTTGCAAATTCTGTAATAGCCAACTCATTAAGTGTATCTGCCAAGTACCCAGCTTCAATGTTACTTTCACGGATTCCAGAAAATAATCTCTGCTCTTCCTGTTCCATGTTTTCTTGTAGAGTTGGAAGATTCAAACTGTCATAATTTTGACTTTCTCTTACAAATACTTCTTCAAGATAAGCATCCTTTTGTTGTCTATATTCTTCCAACAGGAGGTTTTTTATCGCTTCAACTTGTCTTGA
>CALIWM010000430.1:0-11450 GCA_938046645.1 uncultured Gemella sp.
CATCAAATTTGATGTATGCAAAGTAATACCATAGAGCAAAATGTACAATTGCTAAGCAAAGTGCAACTATTCCCTCTTTATTTTTAAATTTATTCATTTGTCTTTCCTAACACTCTCATTAATATATTATAGATATTTTCATAATAGACTTTCATAAAATCAACTATGATACTTCCAAGTAATAATCCGGCTGTTACATCACTAATAAAGTGTGCACCTAGAATCATTCTTGAAATTGGCACTGCAATTATTGCAAAGGTAGCAATTATAGTAAGTATTTCTTTTTTATTAATTACAAAAAGTAATGCTAAGAAAAATAATGCTACAAAAGTAGAGTGACCACTAGGAAAACTAAAACCATCATGAAGTTCTGGTAATGGTCTAACTCTTTGAATGCTATATTTAAATGCTGATAAGAAGAATCCTCCAAAACCGGCACTAAAGAATATAAATACAGCTTTCTTAAACTCTTTAATCCAAACTAAAAATCCTGTTAATAAAATCATTATTAATAATAATAACTTATCATTAAAAACAAGTGATATTATTTTAGCTATTTGCGCCAAAGCTTTTATTTCAAGTAAATCAGCAATTACTCTATCAAAATCATTATTCGGAAATTTTATTGCTACAACTGCTAAAGCTATGAAAACTAATATCTTAACATACGTAAGTACACTTAATTTCTTCATACTATTTTTCACCTCCTACTTTATCCAAAATCTTGTTATAAAAATCATTTACATCGTTTATTACACGCTTTTCATTTTTATAAACTTTCATAGAATGTTTATAATCTTCTAAATTATTATAAAATTCATCAATTTGAGAAATAGGAAGTGTTGCGAAGTCCTCTTCTACAACCACTTTTGCAAATCCATTTTTTTCAAAGAATCTAGCATTTTCAATTTGATCTCCTCTGCTTTGATTAGTTCCAAGTGGAACAAGAATTGGAGGTAATTCCAAAGCTAAAAATTCATATATAGAATTTGCACCTGCTCTTGAAATAACAAAATCGGTAATTTTTAGTACATCAAACAATTCTTTTGATAGAAATTCAAATTGTTTATACCCTTCTTTATCTATATTGTTATTTAATAAACCTTTTCCAACTAGGTGAACGATTTGATATTTTTCAGTAAGTTGATCAATATTACCCCAAATATAATCGTTTAAAATTTTTGATCCTAGGGATCCACCCATTACTAATAATACAGGTTTATCTTCATTAAATCCTGTTAATTCATAAGCTTTTTGTCTGTTCCCTGTATAAATATCATCCCTTACAATAGCACCAATTAAACTAGCCTTACTTTTCGGTAAAAATCTCTGTGTATCTTCAAAAGTTGTAAAGATATGATTGCAGAATTTAATATTAATTTTATTAGCAAGTCCTGGTGTAAGGTCTGATTCATGTAAGACTACTGGAATCCTTAGTAGCTTGGCTGCCACGCAAACTGGGACACTAACAAATCCACCTTTTGAGAAAACAAAATTTGGTTTCTCTTTTTTCAATATCAATAAAGAATCTACTATTCCTTTTAATACTTTAAATGGATCAATAAAATTCTCCCAAGAAAAATATCTTCTTAATTTACCTGAACTTATTTTGTGATATTTTACTTCTGGAATTTTTCCTATCATCTCATTTTCTATACCAGTTTTACTACCAATATAAGAGATTTCATATCCATTTTTTTTGAATTCTGGAATCAAAGCCACATTAACAGATACATGACCTGCCGACCCGCCTCCAGTAAATAGGATTTTTTTCACCTTTATCCTCTCTCTTTCATCTTTTTTTCCAAACGCTCTTCTACGTTTTTAGGAACAAACTTAGATAAATCTGCTCCGAAACCTGAAACACCTTTAACAATACTAGAACTAATAAATGAATATTGTTTATTAGCCATCATATAAAATGTTTCAATTCCCTCATCCAAAGCTTTGTTCATAAATGTTAATTGCATCTCATATTCAAAGTCAGATACTGCTCTTAGACCTCTAACTATGACACTTGAGCCAACCTTCTTTGCATAATTTACTAACAATCCTGAGAATGCATCAACTTTTACATTTGGAATATCTTTTATTGTTTCTTCAATCATCTCCACTCTTTCCTCAAGTGAAAATAAATATTTCTTATCAGGATTTACCAAGATAGCTACTATAATCTCATCAAATAACTCTGAACTTCGTTTTATTATGTCTATATGTCCATAAGTAATAGGATCAAAACTACCTGGTACAATCGCTATTTTTCGTTTCATTTTTATTTCTCCATATATTCAAAGATTACTATATCTGTTATTCCATACTGTTTTTCTTTTATAACTTCAAGTTTTTCATCAGTAATAGTGATTTCTTCTGTATTACTCTTTTCACAAATAACTAACGCACCATCATTACATAGATTATTATCTAAAATACATTGTAATGCTTCATCTATTAATCCTTTATCATATGGTGGATCTAGAAAAATAATATCAAATTTTTCTTCTTTTTTCCCGAAAATTTTCAATGCTCTCTTGAAATCATTTCTATATAAAGCATAATCTGTATTATCTATTCTACATTTTTCAATATTACTTTTAATAACTTTTATCGCATTATTACTACCATCTATAAAAGTGGCATGTTTGGCTCCACGACTTAAAGCTTCAATTCCTAAACCACCTGTTCCACCAAAAAGATCCAGTACTTTACAATCATAGCAATCTATCATATTAAATAGGTTTTCTTTAATTTTGTCTGTCGTTGGTCTTGTATTCATACCCTCGACAGCATTTAATTTTATAGATCTATATTTTCCTGCTATAACTCTCATGTTTCCTCGCAATAAATATCTAATATACTGTATTTATTAATGATATCTTTAAAATAAGGGAGAATATAGCTCTCGCTTCCCCCTTATTTTAATATTTTTATTTTGTTTGTAAATCTTTATCTAGATGTTCAAAACTTAAATGTAAGTCAGACATTCCTGATAATTCTACTTTTTTTACAAATTTCTTTTTCTTAAGTTCTTCTACTATGTTGCCTAATCTGTTTTCATCAACATATATGCAAGCATATCTTCCTCTTTTAGAATAAGAAATAAAGTTCCCATATTTTTCTAATTTATTTAAGTCTTTAAAACTTTTAAAATAGACATATATTCCACGTCTTTCTTTTTCAAATAACTCCATAAATTTCTCCTAGAAATGAGCCGCTGCGTCTACTCGACCTTTCTCATCAATTTTAATTACTTTAACTTTCAGAGTGTCTCCAACTTTTACTACATCTTCAACTTTATTTACTCTTTCTTCAGCTAATTTAGAAATGTGAACTAAAGCATCTACTCCTGGGAATAATTCAACGAAAGCACCGAATTTTTCAATACGTTTAACTTCAGCAAGGTAGATTTCCCCAACTTCTGCTTCACGTGTAATATTTTCGATAATTTCAATAGCTTTATTGATTCCTTCAATTTCAGGTGAAGAAATAAATACGTCACCATTTTGTTCAATATCGATTTTAACACCAGTTTTTTCAATGATTTCATTGATAACTTTACCACCTGAACCAATAACATCTTTAATTTTTTCAGGTTTAATTTTAATAATTTTAATTTTTGGAGCAAAAGTTGAAACTTCTTGACGTGGTTCAGAGATAACACTGTTCATGTGCTCTAGAATTTGTAATCTACCAACACGTGCTTGTTCTAGTGATTCTTTTAAGATTTGCTCACTTAAACCATCAATTTTGATATCCATTTGAAGCGCAGTAATACCTTCCGCAGTACCAGCTACTTTAAAGTCCATATCTCCAAGGTGGTCTTCCATACCTTGAATATCAGTTAAAATAGTGTAGTGCTCATCTTTCTTAACTAATCCCATTGCAATACCAGCTACTTGAGCTTTAATTGGAACTCCTGCTGCCATAAGAGCCATAGATCCAGAACAGATTGTAGCTTGAGAACTTGAACCGTTAGATTCTAAGATTTCTGATACAATACGAATAGTATATGGGAAATCCTCTTTAGAAGGGATAACTTGAGCTAATGCACGTTCCCCTAAAGCACCGTGACCAATTTCACGACGTCCTGGTGCACGACTGAATCCTACTTCACCAACTGAGAATGCTGGGAAGTTATAGTGTAGCATAAATCTCTTGTTTTCTTCTTGTGTTAGGTCATCAATGATTTGTTCATCTGATAAGTTACCTAATGTTACAACACCTAGAGATTGAGTTTGTCCACGAGTGAATAATGCAGATCCGTGAGTTCTTGGTAATACATCAACACGTGATGCTAAAGGTCTAATTTCTGTTAATGCACGTCCATCAGGTCTAACTTTATCTTCAGTGATTTCACGACGAACTTCATCTTTTACAATTTTATCTAGTGATAATTTTGCTTCTTTTACGATATCTAACTCATCTTCAGCTGTTGCACGTTCTTCGAATACTTCAAGAACTTTTTCTTTAACAGCAGAAATAGCTTCATCACGTTCTTGTTTATCTTTAATAGCAATTGCTTCTTTCATTTGAGCTAATGCCATTGATAGTACTTCATTATAAATATTCTCATCAATAACTTTTAACTCAACAGCCATTTTTTCTTGTCCGATTTCATTAACAATTTGTTGTTGGAACTCGATTAGACGTTTGATTTCTTCATGTCCAAACATTATAGCATTTAACATAATCTCTTCAGATACTTCTTTAGCTCCTGCTTCAACCATGTTAATAGCGTCACTTGTTCCAGCTACTTTTAAATCAACTGTAGAACGTTCCATTTGTTCAACTGTTGGGTTAATCACATATTCACCATCTACATATCCAACTGTTACTCCAGCGATAGGTCCTTTAAATGGAATATTTGAAACTGATAGTGAAAGTGAACTTCCTAGCATTGCTGCCATTACTGGGTCACAATCATACTCTACTGATAATACAGTTGAAATAACTTGTACTTCATTTCTGAATCCATCTTCAAATAATGGTCTAATCGGTCTATCAATTAAACGCGCAGCAAGAGTCGCTTCTGTTCCTGGACGACCTTCTCTACGTAAAAATCCTCCTGGAATTTTCCCTACTGCGTACATTTTTTCTTCATAGTTAACTGTTAACGGGAAGAAATCAACATCTTTTGCTTCTTTTGAAGCAACAGCTGTCGTTAGTACAACAGTATCTCCGTATTTTACTACTACTGCTGCGTTAGCTTGGCGAGCCATTTCACCTAGTTCAACTGTTAATGTTTTTCCAGCCCATTGTGTTGTATAAACTTTTTTATCTTGAAACATGTTTATTTCCTTTCAATATTTTTTCTTAAACTTTATATAAATCGACTACTTTATTATATCACGAATACTAGTATTTACAAAGAAAAAAAACGAAAACATAGTAGAAATAACTTTGATTTCTCTATATTTTCGTTTATTAATTTCTAAACTAATTGTAATTGATATAGTTTATATAAAACTAATATTATTAACAACATAATAACAAATAATATTATATATATTTTTTGTTTATTTGACATAATTATAAATGTCCTTGAATCTCTTTTTCTAGAATATTTCTAGTGTGTTCGCATACACGAGTAAAGTGTTGGATTAAATCCATAAACACTACTCCAGCTGGAATTTCACAAACTCCATCTTTCATACGTTGAGTGTGTTGTTTACGTGCATTTTTTTCAAGTGCATAAATATTTTCACAAGCTGCTAACGCTGCTCCCGCTAATGCTATGTTGTTTTCTTCTAGTGATTTTATAGTTTTTAAAATTACATCATTACAAAGATCATACATTTCTTGAACTTCTGCTTTTGCAGCATCAGAAAACTTCAGTTTTTTTCTAATTTGATAATCTACTGATAACACTATATCTCTAGCGTGGTCCCCAATTCTTTCAACATCACGAGTTCCATCTAATAATGTTGAAGCTATTAACCCTTCTTTAGGACTTAGTTTTTCTCTAAATAATAAAGTTAAGTAGTCTGTCATTTGCTCATCAAAATTATTTATCGCATCTTCATAAGTTTCACCTTTTTCTCGTAATTGTTCATCACGATTCATAAAGTACTCTACTGAATTACGTAAACTTTTTTTAGATAAAATTAACATTTCAACAAATTCTTTTTGCACTTGTCCTAATGCAACCGCTGGTGCACTTGTTACTAGTGACTTATCAAGATATTGTGTACTGTATTTGATTTGCTCATCTTCACCTGGAATAATTTTCGTAACAATAACCACTAATAAACTAATGAATGGGAATTGTAATATTGTATTTAAAATATTAAATGTACCATGTGCTGATGCAATAGTCATTTTTGGTTCTAAACCTAGTGTTGTTTCTAAATATTGAATAAAAGCACCATATGGAACTAACGCTATTAAACAGATAACAGTACCAATAACGTTAAATAATACGTGAGATGCTGCTACACGTTTCGCAGCAATATTACTTCCAACCATAGCTAATGCAGCTGTTGTAATCGCTGTCCCAATATTATCCCCGAATAACACTGGTAATGCACCAGTTAGGCTTAAAGCTCCATCCGCATACAGGTTTTGTAAAATCGCAATAGTCGCTGCAGATGATTGAATTAATACTGTTAAAAATGTACCTACTCCAACCCCTACTACGGCACTATCATTAATGTGCGTTAAGATATTTTGGAACCAAGCCATATCTCTCATAGGTCCCATTGCTGTAGACATCATTTTTAGGGCGTAAAAAATTCCCCCGAATCCAAAAATTACACGACCGATATTATTTACAACTTTAGCACGAGTAAAGAATAAAAATGCTGCTCCTAAGAATAATAAAGGTAGCGCATATTTAGATATATTAAATCCGATAATGAATGATGTTAATGTTGTTCCAATATTAGAACCCATAACAATAGCAATTGCTTGTTTCGTTTTTAATAATCCAGCTCCTACTAAACTTATAGTAATTACGATTGTTCCTGTACTTGACTGAATAAGTATCGTAACTATAATTCCGGCTAAGACAGCCATAAGTGGTTTAGATGTATATTTATCTAAAACATATCGCATTTTCTCCCCGGCTATTAATTGAAGTCCGTCCCCCATGTATTTAATACTGAATAGGAATAATCCCAGACCTCCTAAAAAAGAAAATAAAATTTCTTGCCAAAGTGCTGACACTTTTTTGTCCTCCTAGTATATGTTGCGTGTATCATATAACACACAAGTAAATTTTACCATATAAATTTTAAAAGTACAACTAAAATCTGAAACAAGAAATATTAAAATATTATTACAAATATTTACTTTAATTACTTTATACTTTAACTATAAAACACTAATATTTTAACAAAATAAAAAAGGCATCTACATAAAGTAAATACCTCTTTTTATTATGCTTATTAAGCTTGTGGATAAACAGAAACTTTTTTACGGCTACGTCCGTATCTTTCGAAACGTACAACTCCGTCAACTAGTGAGAATAGTGTATCATCTCCACCTTTTCCTACGTTAGTTCCTGGCCAAATTTTTGTTCCACGTTGTCTGTATAAGATAGAACCTGCAGTTACGTACTGACCATCAGCTCTTTTAGCACCTAAACGTTTTGATTCAGAGTCACGTCCGTTTTTAGTAGAACCTACCCCTTTTTTAGATGCGAAGAATTGTAAATTTAATTGTAACATCATGTCTATTTCACCTCTCTTACTTCAATAGTTATATAATCTGAATAATTTTCTTCAATTGTTTTTAATGCAACTAACATTGCATTCAGTAGAAGTTGCTCTTTATCTGTAGATTTTAATGATCTATATGTTAAGTGTCCAGTTGCATCTTCATTAGCCGAGATGTCAAATTGAACATCTTCATCTAGTTCATCTACTGCATTTATTAAACCAAATACTACAGCAGAAACACCTGCACAAACTATATCTGAACCGTGTTCAGCATAATCAGCATGTCCATCAACTGTTACTTGTTTAATAACTTCAACTTCTTTTACGATTTCCACCTTAATCATGATTAAGCGTTAATTTTTTCAACTACTAATTTAGTGAAAGGTTGACGATGACCTAATTTACGGTGATTGTTCTTTTTAGGTTTGTATTTAAATACTGTGATTTTTTTACCTTTACCTTGAGCAACTACTTTAGCTGTTACTGTCGCACCAGCTACTAAAGGAGCACCAACTTTTGTTGTTTCTCCACCTACTAATACTACTTCATCAAAAGTAACTGTAGAATCAACTTCAGCTGCTAATTTCTCAACTAAGATTGTTTGTCCTTCTTCAACACGTAGTTGTTTCCCACCTGTTTTAATTACTGCGTACATATCTGCACCTCCTTAAATATTTTTTACTAAGACTCGCCATATAAGGTGGATTTCTCTCTTGTTTACCTTACACGTGCGGTTGTAGTAGCTATTTAGGAGCTACACAACAATACAATTCTAACACATATATACCATAACGTCAACTATATTGATAACTTTTCTTACTTTTTTTTCAAAAAATTAAATCAGTAAACAATATTTCTAATGCTTACTGATTTATTTAACTATTTACGTTTTTTCTTATTAGAAACTAATGTAACTTTTTCAGGGTCAAAAGCTTGTTTCTTTTGTTTTTCCGGTTTATACGGCGGATATAAAGCATGTCCTAAGTAAGTTTGGAATATCATGAATAATCCCCCAACGATATAATACACAGCTACCGCTCCAGCTACGATGAACGAGAAACCTGCAATCATTATCGGTGATATCCATTGTATCATTTGCATTTGATTTTGCATTTGTTCAGCTCCAGGTTGCACAGTTTGCGGCATCATTTTCATACTTAATTTTGTTTGAATAGCATAAACTACAAACGCGATTATTGGTAATGTATATGAGCGTGTACCAAGACTAAATACTCCTAGGAATGTTGAATCAACAATTCCTGCTGAATATAATGGATTTGTTAGCGTGTAGAATATCGCCATTAGGAACGGCCAAGGAATAAGAATTGGTAAGCACCCACCTAAACTTATAGGCATTGCACCATATTTTTTCATAATAGCCATTTGTTCTCTTTGTAGTTCCATAAGTTCACTACGAGCTTGCATTTTTTCTTCATTAGAAATAGCTCTTGCTTCTTTTTCTTTGGCAGCTTGTTGTTTTTTCTGTACAACTTCTAACTCTGGACGAGCTAATTCTTGACCTTTTCTTGCTTTATTTTGTACTTTATAGTTGTGTAGCATGAATGGAAGCACTAATAATCTGATGATTAGAGTTATAATTACAATTGACCAACCCCATCTTCCTGTATACTCATAAATTTTTGCTAAAAATATATCCATCGGTTTTACGAACGTTTCATAAAATGTGCCAGATCTGTCATATGCTGAACAACCTGACAATGTTACCATTCCAAGCAAACCTAATAAAATTGCTGATAGTTTTTTCAATTTCATTCTCCTTAAATTTTTATTTCTACTTTGTAACTATAGTAAAATCTTACTAATATTATACCTAGTAAATTATATCAGATATAAAAGAGGTAGTCAAACTATTGTTTAATCAAAACTTCAGTTAATTCTAAAGAAATTAAAAAAAATTATTTTATAACGTTCAAATTTTATTGACAGTTTAAAGTGACTACTATATAATATAAATAAGAAAGGGTTGATTACTATCAAAGATATACAATATATTACAGATATCGAGAAGTTAAAGGTTATTTCTGATCCTTTAAGAATAAATATTCTTACGACACTCGGTACAGAAAAGAAAAACTCAAAAGAACTTGCTAAACTATTAAAAATTAATAGAACTAAAATACACTATCACCTTAATATTCTAGAGGAAAATAATTTTATCGAAGTAGTTGATACAGATACAATTAATGGTATAATCCAAAAATACTATCTACCGACTGCACAAGCGTTTGTACCTTCACCTAGTATCTTTAACGACTTATTTAACAATACTTCAGTTAATTTTAATATAAATAAAGAAGACATGGAAGATTTCTGGAATGAAGTTAAAAAACTAGAGAAAAAATTCTCCTCAGATGATAAAAATAGTGTTAGTATTAGTATTATTTCTACAGCTCGTTAAGAGCTGTTAAATAATACTAATACTGTCAAATATTTTTTAACGTTTAAAATTTTATAAAGGATGTGGACACTATGTTTAAAAATAAAAACTTTTCACTTTTACTATTCGGTCGTTTAATCACCAACTTCGGTGACAGCATATATTCAATTGCTACTTTAACATTGATATATACATTAACTAAATCGACCTTTTATAGTGGTATTACCTTATTTTTAATATCATTCACCGCTATATTACAAATATTTATCTCACCAATAATCAATAAGTTTAATGTAAAGAGATTTTTAATTATTTCACAGTTATTGCAAGCTATAATATTACTCGTTATTACTTATTTAATCTACGTAAATAAATTGCAGATTACTATGCTAATAATTTTTATAGTTTGTATTAGTTTCATTAATCAAATAGTTTATCCTATTCAACTTGCCTTACTTCCAAAAATAGTTAAACAAGAAGATTTAGTTAAAGCAAATTCATTATTTTCTATAGCTTACCAAGGTAGTGATGCACTCTTTAATTCAATAGGTGGATATATTATTTCAATTTTCGGAACTATATTTGCATACATAATAAATAGTATTACATTCTTTATTAATAGTACTTTATTCATCTTCTTATCAGATGATTTATCTAAAAATGAAAATACTAATACTATACAAGAAAACTACTTTTCTAAATTAAGTAGTGGTATAAAAATTTGGAATACTCCTTTATTAAAACCATTATTAATTGGAATAATAATAATTAATTTTTCTATCAGTTCATTACTAACTCTACTTCCTGAGTATTCGGAAACTAGTTATTTTTATGGAGTTTTACTTAGTGCATCTGGACTTGGTATCCTAATAGGAGCATTTCTTTCTAACAGTCAGATATTAAAAAATATAAGATTGGGAGTTTTATACACTACATTCACACTAGGCATAGGTCTATCTTGGGGAGCACTTAGCATACTTAACAATAATTCCCTTACAAACAAAATTATAAATTTCTCATTATTTCTTTTTGGTTGGATATTGATTGGAATTTTAAATACATATTCTCAAACAATGATTCAATGTATTGTAAGTAAGGATAAATTAGATGTTGCTATGTCTACTATGATTGGCTTGTCTATAGCCTTTAGTCCGCTAGGAGCTTTATTGGCAGGAGTACTAAGTATAAAATATAACATAGAGACTATTATCATTATTACTTCATTATTAATTTTCAGTATTTTTCTATTTTGGTTACTCAATAAAAATATTAGGAATTTACCTAGTTTTTCAAAACTACTAGAAAAAGGAGATTAAAATATCATAGTCGCGACTTAGAAATAGGGAGTGACTCAAAAATCGTGATTTCGGAGAAATCGATTTTGTCGAGTCACCCCC